>JAHJTR010000240.1 GCA_018829865.1 Patescibacteria group bacterium
AAATTCTGATCTTTTGCTATTTGCATAACAGTTGCTCTGGTTATTCCAGGGAGTATTGATCCTTTGGCGACTGTGAATAATTCTCCATTACTAACCAAAAATATATTCTCGCCCGGGCCTTCTGCAATATTGCCTTTGTAATCTAAAAGAAGGGCTTCGTCGTAACCGGATTCGTGGGCATCTTGACTTGCGAGAATCGAATTTACATAATAGCCGCTGACTTTAGCGTCAGAGACTACGGATTCAGGGTGAAGCCTTTTATACTTCGAAATCTTTACTTTTACCGCATCTTTGCCCAAATATGCGCCCCAAGGCCAAACCGCTATACATAAATGCTGCTTAGCTCCCAGTGGATTGAGACCCATTTTGCCATAACCGTAAAAAGCCAAAGGCCTTATGTATCCGCTTTTTATATCATTTGATCTTATTGTTTCGCAGACTGCTTCGATTACCTCTTGAGGCGAAAAATTGATTTTGAGCTTGATTGCTTTTGCAGAGTAATAGAGCCGCTCGATATGCTCTTTTAGG
This sequence comes from Patescibacteria group bacterium, assembly GCA_018829865.1. Classification (GTDB taxonomy): domain Bacteria; phylum Patescibacteriota; class Gracilibacteria; order UBA1369; family JAHJTR01; genus JAHJTR01. The sequence goes on from JAHJTR010000240.1 coordinate 529, forward strand.
CGGAAAACTGCGGGTGTTTTTGAGGTTTCGTAAAATCTGATCCCTTCAAAAACCGCACTTCCATAATGAGCTACATGGGCTAAAACGTGGATTTTTGAGTCTTCCCAGCCTATTAGTTGGCCATCCATCCATATTTTCTCAACAGTTTCCATGCGAAAGATATTAATTGTTACAAAGTTAGTAGCAGATTATCAGAAAACGAGAATAAAATACATGACTTATCGGCTGATTTTTGCTATAATTATATGATTTATTGAAGAAATAAAAATGAATAATTTTAAGAAGAGAATAAAAGGGGCGATCTCACTAATTACGGCTATTTTTTTAGTTGGAAGTTTTATGGCAACAAGCGCCTTGGCTAACGGTTATATCGAGGCTGAAGGAATGGATACTGTTGCCGGATATTCGACTATTTTGAGGGCCAGCGGCATTACTCCGTTCAGTTCAATTGTGTATACGGTTGAAAAACCGGGTGGTGAGAAATTGATTATCCCTGCTCAGGCTGATAGGAGTGGCGATTCTAAAATTGATTTTTATGACTTTCACACTAAAACTGCGGGCACTTATAAAGTTACGGCCAATGAGATCGGGACGACGGTAGCAACCTCCCAAACGGGAAAAACATTTATTGTGTATCCTGATGAGGTTTCTAAAGAGAGATCAACTGTTAACTCGGCTAAGCTGACTGCGGCTGCGAATAATATGGAGAAGATTTTGGTGACTGTGAATTTGGCTGATAAACATGGTAATGCGATTGCTAATCATATTGTGAATTTGGTGGCTTCGCGTACGGGCGATCAGATAATTCGGGTTTCAAAACAGAGTTATACAGATCAACTTGGGGATATTAGCTTTTTGGTTTCTTCTTTAGAGCAAGGGGTTTCATCTTATACCGCGATCGATTTGACTGCGGGTACCACTTTGAATCAGCGGGTTAAAATCGCTTATTTAAGCAATAAACCGGCTCCGCTGGCTTCGGGTGGGGATTTGAGTTTTATGAGTACAACTTATGCTCAAACTACGGCGACAGTTGGCCCGATCCATCATTTTAAAATTGAGAATTTGGCGACGCAGGTTGCGCTTAATCAGAGTTTGTCGTTTAAAGTTTCGGGCTATGATAGCAATGATAATAAAGTTAACAATTATACCGGAACTGTGAGATTTGCGGTGACTGATGCGAATGCGAGTCTGCCGCCTGATTATACTTTTAAGCCCGATGATTTGGGGAGTCATGAATTTAGTCTTGGATTGAGATTTATCACACCGGGTAGCCATAAACTGAGTGTTATGGATTCTTCGGATGGAGAAGTTAAAGGAGAATTCGTGATTACTGCGGGAGGAACAAGCACTGCGGCTACATATACCACATCGACTGCAACTTCCACTACGTCTGTCTCTCCTCACACAACAATACAGAGAACAAAACCCGTTATTGAAGCGCCTACTGCGGGGAAATATAAGCAAAGAACGGTGATAGTCAGCGGGCATGCCGGGATTGGGGATCAATTGAAGATGTTTGATAATAATAAGGAAATTGGGACGTTTGCGGCTGATGCTGCGGGGAAATTCACTTTTCAGGCTAAAAGTCTGAGCAATGGTAAACATACGATTAGAATAGGGATTACTGACGGGACCGGGAATATTTTGCTTTACTCTGATGATTTGGTTATTGATATTGATAGCAGCGCGCCTTCAGTGGATGAGGTGAAGATTTTGCCGAGTGCGAATATTACTAAAAGGGCTAGGGCTTTGATAAAAATTTATAGTGAGAAGAATTTGGCTGAGGCCGCTATTATTTTGAATAATACTATTTCTGAGCTGACGCCTGTGCTGGGTGAACCCGGCGCTTACTCGGTTTCTTTGAATCCGCCGCAAACTGCGGGGGCTTATCCGATTGATGTTGTGGTTATTGATCAGCTGGGTAATGAGGGTAATTATAAGGCGATGGCTACTTTGAATGTTGTTGAGCCTGGTGTTTCGATTGGGATTGGTGAAAAGACTGAGGGAGATTCAACGGTTACTCCCGGAACAACTACTTTGCCGCCTACAGAAGGGGCTCCGGGGTTGCCGACAAAAGTTGTTTATGTGAAAGGTGCCAGTAGTGATTCGAGAGTGACTTTGACCTGGGATGCGGCGCAAGATAATACCTATATTGCGAAATATAAGGTTTATTACGGGATTGAACCGAATAATTTGATTGTGGCTGTGAATACTTTTGATGCGGCGACGAGATGGTATGTACCTAATTTGACGAATGGTCAGACATATTACTTTGCCGTTGCGGGTATTGATTCTGAAGGGAATGTTGGGCCGCTTAGTGAGGTTTTGAGTGGTAAGCCCGTTTCGGGTGTTGCTCATCCGTTGGCTGGGGCTGCTCCTGCGGTGACACCTGCGGCTACTCCGACTGCGGCGCCTGTGGTAACTCCGGTGGTAACTCCGGCGGTAGCTACTACGCCCGCTACCTCCCCTCCTCCGACTGCCGCTCCTGTAATTCCTGTGCCGGATGAAATTCCAAATAGCGGACCTGAGGCGATGATTGTTACTTTTGTGGCGCTTCTGCTTGCGGGGATTGTGGTTTACTTGAATCCGTTTAAAAGACGAAGGAAATATTTTGCGATTAAGGTGCTAGATCGCGACTAGACGAACAAAATAGCGCTATAGATTTCTGATCATTATCTGATATAATGCGAGAGAAATTTTAACATTATTGATTTGGATTTATCTGGAATTGAAACTGTAGCGATTTTTATTGCGCTTGTGGCCTCGCTTTTGGAGATGTCGATTTTTGTGGAGGTGCTGGCCAGTTGGTTTGGGAATGCTTATCAGAAAGGCAGATTTCGCTTGTTTTTTGAAGGAGTGAATGCGCCTTATCTTGGGATAATCCGGAGATTTGTACCCGGTTTTGGCGGCATTGATTTTTCGCCTTTGGTTGGAATTTTGATTTTGGAATTCGGGACGAGTTTTTTGCTGAGACTGATGGGGGTGAATTATGCCGAATTAATGAGTAAAATTAATTTATAGTTTATGGAGGAGAAAGAATTGTATATACAAAATTCGTTAAATAAGAATACTGAGAATATAAAGCCGTGTGCTGATGATATCGAGAGATTTGATGGACGTATGGCGAGAAGTGGAAAAGTGAGATTTGAGCCGATTGAGCCGGGGAAAGTGAGCATGTATGTGTGTGGGCCGACGGTTTATGATAAGGCGCATCTTGGGCATGGGCGGAGTGCGGTGGTTTTTGATGTGATTCGGAAGTATTTGCGGGAGTTTAAGGGCTACGAGGTGACTTTTGTTTCCAACTATACCGATATTGACGATAAGATGATTAAGCGGGCTAAGGAAGAAGGGATAAGTGTGGCAGAGTTGGCTGAAAAAGTTATTCCGATGTATGAGCGTGATTATGGGAAGCTTGGGATTGAGCCTGCTGATGTGCAACCGCGGGCGACAGATCATATTGATGATATTTTGCGATTGGTAGAAAAACTTGAAGTGAAGGGGTTGGTTTATGTTATTGATGGGGATGGGGTTTATTATGATGTGAGTAAGTTTGAGGAGTATGGGAAACTTTCGGGGCAGAAGCTTGAGGAGCTGAGGATGGGGGCGAGGGTTGATGTGAATAATAAAAAGCGGAATCCTTATGATTTTGCGGTTTGGAAATTTAAGAAGGAGGAGGGCGAGCCGGCTTGGGCTAGCAAATGGGGAGAAGGAAGGCCCGGTTGGCATATTGAATGTAGTGCGATGAGCTGGGCGGTTTTGGGGGAGAAATTTGATATTCATGGAGGCGGGCTTGATCTTAAATTCCCCCATCATGAGTGTGAGATTGCTCAGAGTGAAGGGGCTTTTGGGGAGGGAGCGTTTGCGAAGTATTGGTTACATAATGGCTTTGTAAAGATCAATGACGAGAAGATGAGTAAGAGCTTGAATAACTTTTTTACTCTTGAGGAGATGTTTGAGAAGTATGATCCGCAGGTGGTGAGGCTTATGTATTTGAGGACGCATTATTTGAAACCGATTAATTTTAGTGAGGAGTTATTGAAGCAGGCGGAGGCCACTTTAAGTGGGATTCAAAGGTTTGCAAAAACGTTAATGATTAATTACGATAAAATGTCGAATAATCCTAGTAAGGATTACCATGGGGATAAATATTTAAAACACTTTGATTTCCATATGGATAACAATTTTAATACTTCTGAGGCATTGGGTGCTTTTTTTGGTTTACAGGATTCTATAAACCTTATGCGAACTTTAGAAACCTTAACAAAAGAGGAAGTAGACAATGCGATGAATGCCTTAGAAAAGATGGATAAAGTTCTTGGCATAATCTTCCCGTCGGAAGAAAGGCAGAAAGAGATGGAAAGAAGAACAATTCCTGTGAAGGGCGAAGATCTCCCCGAAAAAGAACAAAAGATGCTTTTTGAGAGAAATGAGGCGAGAAGGAATAGAGAATATCATGAGGCTGATACAATTAGGGCTGAGTTTGAGAAATTGGGGTATGATCTGAAGGATGGCGCGGATGGGAAGACGGAGATTTTTAGGATTAGTTAGGTTGGTGGATGATGGTTGGAATTGTTGAGGCAGGGATTTGGTTTGGCTTTTTTTGTGTGGAGTATGGCTACAGCAATGCTCCTTCTTTAGCGATTGTGTCTGCTGCTCTGGAGCAGGGCTGTAGCCCTGCTCCAACTTTTTAGCCCTGCTCCACCTCAGTCGTTGGAGTGCGATTGTATCGGGCTCCTTGGTTTAAAAAGGAGCAGGATGCAATCCTGCTCCAACAATGCAATCCTGCTCCAACTATTGAGGATAATTAAGCCATATGTTTAGACTCTAAGCACCTCATCTTCCTCAAGCCATTTGGTGATTTTGTAGACGTCTCCTGCTCCCATGATTACTATTACGTCGAAGTCGTTGTATTTTTTTTCTATGTATTCTTTTGTTTTTTCGAGGCCATTGCCGAATTTGGCGGGTACTTTGTTTTTTTTGATTTCTTTTACTAGTATTTCGGCTGAAACGGCTTCGATGTCTTTTTTTACGTCGCGTACTTGGTAAATATCCGGCACTATTACTTGATCGCAAAGATTAAATGAGGCTCCAAATTCTTTGAGTAAATTTTTTGTCCTGTTGTATTGATGCGGCTGATAGATACAGCAGATTCTCTCCCTTGGATATTTTTCGCGGAGGGCGTTTAGGGATGCGCTGATTTCTGTTGGGTGATGGGCGTAATCGTCGTAGATTTCTGTGGTGCCGATTTTGCCTTTGTACTCCATTCTGCGCCATGAACCTTTGTATCTGTATAAATTGGGGAAGATAATTTCGTCGGGGACTTTTAAGTAATGACAGAGCGCGTAGGCCATGAGTGCATTATATTTGTTGTGTTCTCCCGGTAACTGGAGTACTAAATCTCCTACCAAATGATAATTACGATAAAGAGTATTTTTGCCGTGTAATGAATAATCGGCTTCGCTCTTGCGGCTAACTCGAATCACATTGCAATGCGCATGTGCGAGTACCTTTTTAACATTCTCATCATCGATATTGGCGATAATACAGCCATCAAGAGGCACTTTTTTGGCAAGTTGGATGAATGCGTCGATGTAGTCGGCTTCATCCTTATAAACATCAAAATGATCCATCTCTATATTTAAAAGGAGGAGAATATCGGGATTGATATCGAGGAAAGAGCGCTTGTACTCGCAGGCTTCGACGACTAGATATTTGGAATGACCGGTGTAAACATTCAGGCCGCTGAATTCCTTGAGAGTTGTGCCGATAATCACCGTTGGCTCGTAGGAGGCGGCTACCATCGTAGTGCCAATAAGTCCGGTTGTTGTGGTTTTGCCGTGAGTGCCGGCAATGGCGATTGTGTATTTTGAACTGCTTAAAAGGCCGAGTGACTGGCCATAAGTGATAATCTTGACTCCCCTTTCGTGTAGCTCTTTAAGCTCGACATTGGTTTTTTGGATAGCCGGGGAAATTATGCAGAGATCAATATTTCTTGGCAGGTTCTCGACTCGGTGGCCGATATGAACGTCGATGCCGTCTTTAATCAAATTGTCTGTGAGCTCGCTGGCTTCTTGATCGGAGCCGACAACGGTTTTGCCTTGTTCGTGCAAAATACGGGCCACGGCGCTGATGCCGATTCCGCCTATACCGATTAAATAAATTGTATTGAGTTCTGTGGGCATTCTCTGTGGGTGGTTTTTTGAAGCGCGTACAGAGAAGATTTTATTGTTAATTGACGAAAAAGTCTAGGTTTCGGTTTGAACTGAATAAAAAATGTCATTTACTGATTGCTTGAATCATTTTTTGGCGGGAGAGATTTTTCGATTTTTTTTGAAATGATGCCACCTAGAAGCAAGAGAATGGCCGATCCTAAAGCGGCTGTGCTCATTTCTATGCCTTTAAAAAAATCATTTCTCATATACTTCATGAATTTTGAGATCATAGTTTTTATATCTACAGAAGGTGCGCTTTTGGTAATTTTTGCGCTTGGTATATTGGCGGATTCTCTTATTGCCGTTATTGCATAACTAGCGGCTTTCTCTTCCTGTGCAGTTTTTTTGACATCCATTTTACGAGCCGGTTTCATTTTTTCTGGGGTAACGCCCCTGCTAAATGCAATTATTTCAGCTTTGGCTTCGTTTGGGGTTATTCCTGCACCTACCACAAGATTGAGTGCTAATACGCTAATAATTGTAGCTAGTTTTTGGGCAGTACCAAACCTTAATCTAGCCAGCGCATTGGCATTGGCATCGAGATTGGGTTGTTTATTTATCTGTTCGCCTCCCATCTTTGGTTGGGATTGGATTTGCATTTCTTCATTCATGGATGATTTGTTAATTATGATTATTGATTATACTTGTTTTTTGTTGTTTGTCAATGTCTGAATTATGGTCTTATTGTGAGGAGAAGCAAGCGCCACCGCTACTGCTTGACTTTTGTGTAAATATTGCATAATATAAGTTGTATTTTAATATTTTGGAATGGGAAAACGATTAGAGGGAACAATTCAACAGGCTGTTGATGCATCACCTAGCGATAAGAGGGCTGAAGTAAGTAGAATGAAACGCAGGAGGTTCTTAGAAATATTGACTGGTGCTGTTAGCGCTGCATGTTTTACAAAAGTCCTTGTGGCTTGCTCTCCTCCACCCGAACCTATTGAAATGGAAAATAAGGATGTGGAAAAACGAATGGAAGAGCTGATTCAAAAAAACCGTGCGGATCATGATAGTGGGAAAATTAAATCTTTTGGGGACTTGCAACAAAGGCTTGAGCAATTTAGAGCGATATCGCCGGTTTACTTTATGCAAATTGACTCCGCTTGCGGGCAAATCATGGAGATGATTAAACCTGAGGTTGCTATGGTGCCCCTGCTCGCGAGCTTTAGCGATGAGACAAAAAAAATAATGATAAGAAATGGTATAAATTTGGATTTTGGGCATTCGTGGAAAATGGCTTTGGATAATATTGAGAAGAGGCTGCCGGCATTTATTCGGATTGTGATGATGTATACGGTGATTTTTGACAAGAATCTTTTTAAGACATTTAATGAGAGAATTGGGAGTCTGAAAGCTGAAATTGGTCGAATTAAGGATAGACTTATGGGGGTATTTACGAATCCAAAGCATGTTGAATTTGGAAATGTGCAGTCTACAATAAAGTTTGGGGCTGAGAGTATTGCAATTGATAATTATACCGGCATATTTATGCAAATCTTTTTGACTCAGTTACTTCAGGAATTATTTCCGGATTTCCAGGCAATTAATGGTGGAAAAAGTGTTTGTTCCCTTTTAGCCTCGATGGCTGTAAGTGAGGAAAATGGTAAAGCCGAGTGGACGAAAAAGAATAATACAAATCTTGGTCCTGACAATTTGCTGCTTGGTTGTTATTTTGCTTCAGGCCATGCAATTGCCGGCTATTTGTTTATTTGTTCGGGATTAACTTTTGAAGAGAAACTTGAATGTATAAAGGGGAATTTCAGTGATGACGTTATGAAAAAAATTGATGTGGAAATTGCTGATCTGGTGACCAGGTCCGAAGAGAAGATTAAAACTCTTGATGTGAATACTATCAATAATTATCGGATATCTGTTTATTTTAAGGATGTGCTTGGCCTTATTGGTAAGGGAGAAAGTCAATATTGTGAGAGTAGGATTTATTTGAAAGAAAATGGTGGAGCAATTCTTAGAGAGGCCTTTAATAAGCCTGCTACTCAATATGGTTCAAAAATATTTGATGCCTTAGGTGCACTAGATGAGATTATGTTTAATTTTTCGGGGAATAAATGTGGGATAGGAGATTTTATACCGTTTGTGCAACCTGATGATCAGAGATTGCCGGCTAGTCCGAATATGGCTTGTTTTGATTAATTAGAGTGAATTTCAAGTTGGGCGGGGGCGAAAAGAGACAGGTTTGGATTGGTTATATTTTTTGAGTGTTTTGATGGTACTTGATTTTTTTTAAAATATTGCATAATATAAATTGTATTTTTATTTTTCTATAAAATGGGAAATTCACCTGAAGGAAGAGAAGAAACTTGCGATAATACAAATAGTTGCGTCGAAACTAATGAAGGACATCTTTCTCGCAGGGGTTTTTTGATGGTTTTAGCAGGTACTGTTGGGGCTGCATGTTTGGCGAAGGTGGGCGCGGCTTGTGCTCCTTCACCTGAACCTATTATTATAGAAAATAGAGACATCGAAAAACAGTTAAAGGATTTGATTAGCAAGAATCGCGCGGATCATGATAATGGGAAAATTCAATCTTATGAGGATTTGAGGCAAAGGCTTGAGCAGTTTAGGGTGA
>JAHJTR010000241.1 GCA_018829865.1 Patescibacteria group bacterium
GTTTTAAAAGACGAAACGGTAGCAGTACTTGGCTACGGAGTACAAGGCCCAGCTCAAGCCCTAAACATGAAAGACAACGGAATCAAAGTAATCATAGGTCAACGCGAAGGCGGCGCATCATGGGACAAAGCCGTAAAAGACGGTTGGGTACCCGGTGAAACACTATTCCCATTAGAAGAAGCCGCAGCAAAAGGCACAGTAATTCTCTATCTATTATCAGACGCCGGCCAAAAAGCAGCGTGGGAAACAATCAAACCACATCTAACTGAAGGAAAAGCGTTAGGATTCAGCCATGGCTTCGGCATCACCTATAAAGACCAAACAGGTATTGAAGTACCTGAAAACATAGATGTTATTCTAGTCGCACCAAAAGGCTCCGGCACCTCGGTCCGCGAAAACTTTCTTGACGGCAGCGGAATTAACAGCAGCTTCGCAATTCAGCAAGATTTCACGGGCAAAGCCAAAGAACGCTGCATCGCCCTTGGAATCAGTGTCGGATCAGGTTTCCTCTTCCCTACAACTTTCAAAAAAGAAGTATACAGCGATTTAACAGGTGAACGAGGTATTCTTATGGGAGCTTTAGCCGGTGTAATGGAAGCTCAATACAATGAGCTCAGAAAACACGATCACACACCATCTGAAGCCTTCAACGAAACAGTCGAGGAATTAACTCAAAGCTTGATCCGCCTGGTTGGCAGAAACGGCATGGATTGGATGTACGCAAACTGCTCAACAACAGCGCAGCGAGGCGCCCTTGATTGGAAAGACAAATTCCGCGACGCAGTAGTACCTGTATTCGAAGATCTCTACAAAAGTGTAGAAACAGGCGAAGAAGCTCGAATCACACTCGAAGCCAACAGCGACCCCGAATACAAATCAAAACTCCGAGTGGAACTGGACGAAATCAAAAACAGCGAAATGTGGAAAGCAGGAGCTGAAGTAAGAAAACTAAGACCCGAAAATTGGAAAAAATAGAAATCTCAAAAAATAATCCCGCCAAATCTCAAAAAATTTCAATAAAAAAGTGCCAAACAACAAAAGGCACTTTTTTATCATATTGAGAAATTTCACTTTTTGTAGTAAATTTATTTTGATTTAATCTACATAAAAACGAAATGACAAAATTTATCTTTGTTACCGGTGGCGTGTGTTCTTCTCTGGGTAAAGGAATCGCATCAGCATCAATCGGTAGCCTTCTGCAAACCTGCGGTTTTAAAGTATTTACCCAAAAATTAGACCCTTATCTCAATGTCGACCCAGGCACTATGAGCCCATTCCAACACGGCGAAGTTTTTGTTACCGATGATGGCAGCGAAACCGATCTCGATCTTGGCCATTACGAGCGCTTTATCGGCGTTCCCCTGAGTAAATTATCAAATATGACAACAGGTAAAATTTACAGTGAAGTTTTAATGAAGGAGAGGCGCGGCGACTATCTGGGAGGCACAATTCAAATTATCCCGCATATCACCAATGCAATTAAAGAAAAAGTGCTGATCGCAGCCAAAGAAAGCAAAGCGGATATTATGATGGTAGAAATAGGAGGAACAACCGGAGACATTGAAGGTCTGCCATTTGTAGAAGCCATAAGACAACTGGGTCAGGACCTTGGCAAAGACAACACAATGTTTGTACATTTAACATTATTGCCGTATTTGAAAGCCTCAAACGAATTAAAAACAAAACCCACTCAATCTTCAGTTAGAGAACTGAGAAGCATTGGCATCCATCCAGATCTAATTCTAGCTCGCGCCGACATGCCCATACCAAAAGAACAACTGGATAAAATAGCACTCTTCTGTGACGTAGAAAAAGAAGCGGTTATTCCAGCTTTAACAGTGGATTCAATTTACAACGTTCCTCTGGAACTTGAAAGTTACAATATCACCGCACTTGTGGCAAAACGACTAAAACTCGGTAATGTAAAAGCAAATCTATCTGACTGGAAAAAATTCGACAATTTACTAAAACTTGAAAAGAAAGAACTAAAAATAGCCCTCGTAGGCAAATACACCGGCCTTGAAGATGCATACATCAGCGTAATCGAATCATTAAAAATCGCCTGCCTCCATCATCAACACGAGTTAAAATTAATCTGGATCGATTCAGAAAAACTGGAAAAAGACGTCAAAAAAACCTGGAGTGACCTAAAAAAGGCAGACGGAATTGTTGTACCGGGAGGCTTCGGAATACGAGGAACCGAAGGCAAAATTATGGCCGCAAAATACTGCAGAGAAAACAACATCCCTTATCTTGGCCTTTGTCTCGGACTTCAAATTATGGCCATCGAATACGCCAGATTCTTCCTCAAAGATAACAAAATTACTTCAGAAGAATTCGATGAAGAAGGGAAAATCGATGCCTCAAAATACATAATTCATTTTCTCCCCGGTCAATTTAAAGATAAAAATAAAGGAGGAACATTAAGGCTTGGATCGTATCCATGCAATTTAACCAAAGGGACAAAAACGCAAAAATTATACAACAAAGCTGTAATCAACGAGAGACATCGACATCGCTACGAAATTAATAACAACATCATCAAGAAATTAAAAAAATCAGATCTCATTATTTCCGGAGTTTACAAAAAAGCTGATTTGGTCGAAATCATGGAACACAAAAACCATCCATTCATGATCGGTTGCCAATTCCATCCTGAATTCCTTTCAAGACCAAACAAACAGCATCCTCTATTCAAAGGACTTATTGAGGCAGCAATAAAAAACCAATAAGACATAAGCTAAATGGCAAAGTTTCAATACATCGCCGTAAACCAACAAAACAAAACGCTCAAAGGAACCATTGAATCGCAGGACGAAACCGCTGCTAGAGCTGAGCTTAACAATATCGGGCTATCCGTAATGGAAATCACAGAAACAAGCCAAAAAATGACTCAACCGAACCCAAGTCAGGTTATTTTCCATTTTGTGGCAAAAGACAAAATCGGCAAAAAAGTCATCGGAACAATCAAAGGCCAAGACGAAATTAGTATCTATAAAAGATTAAGTGAAGAATACGGATTTGATGTTGAATCGCTCGAAAACGAAAGTGCAGGAGTCAAAACCTCCCTCGATATAAACACTATCAAAGAACAAGCAGGTAAATTAAACCTGGATGAAATACAAACGACTAATACCGCAGGGCAAATGCAAGCCAAAAGACCGATTGAAATACAAGTGGAAAAGGTAGTCAATGAAGTACAAGAAAATTTAAAAAAACTGGATGACAAACTAAAACCCGGAGCAAAAAAACTCATCCGAGATCAAATCAATAAACTCCTTCTCATTAAATCCAGCACAAACGAAGATTATATTAAAGAAAGCTGCAAAAAAGTTCTAAGCACTATTCAAAACGAAGAAAGTTTCATCTCAAAAGACAAAGATGCCGATTTAAGAAATAAAATGGCAATCAAAAGCCAAAAACTCTTCTATGACATGAAACGAAGCGAAAACAAATTAACTGAAAGCATCACACAAAATCTAATATCAAAAATCAGAAATATGGGAGCATCTAAAAAAGGAGAAGAAAAATCCCTAATCAA
>JAHJTR010000242.1 GCA_018829865.1 Patescibacteria group bacterium
AGTATAGAGACTGTTCCCATGATGAAGGAGCGTTTGGGAAATATAAGTAATGGCCTTTTAAATAGCGCTTGCGACGATTTGATCATTTTGGATGAAATGGTCGGGATGATTAATAGATCAGTAAATGATGAGCCTCCGATTTCACTTAGGGACGGTAATTTGATTAAATCCGGCTATAATGAGCAGCTTGATGAGCTGAGGAGCATTAGTTTTGAGGGGAAAGACTATATTAAGTCGTTGCAGGAGCGGGAGATTAAGCGAACAGGGATTAGCTCGATGAAAATTAAATATAATAGAGTGTTTGGGTATTATATTGAGGTAAGTAAAACTAATTTGGCGAGCGTTCCCGATGATTATATTCGCAAACAGACGCTTGTTAATGCGGAAAGGTATATCACTCCCGAATTAAAAGAGTATGAAGAGAAGGTGCTTGGGGCTGAGGAAAAAATTGTTGAGATTGAATATGAGCTTTTTTTGGAAATAAAGAATAAAGTTTTGGAATTTACAGCGGAGATACAGCAAAATGCAAGGATTATTGCGAATATTGATTGTTATTTAAGTATGGCTATAGTGGCGGCGGCAAATAATTATTGTGAGCCCGAGATTTCGGAAAATGGCGAAATATTGGTGGATAATTGTCGGCATCCTGTTATTGAAAAAATGTCGACAAGCGGTGCTTTTATACCGAATGATATTTCATTAAATAATAATGAAAGCTTAATTAAATTAATTACGGGGCCTAATATGGCGGGGAAATCGACTTATTTGAGGCAAACTGCGTTGGTTGTTTTAATGGCTCATCTAGGCAGTTATGTGCCCGCCGATAAGGCGAAAATCTGTCTGGTTGATAGGATTTTTACGCGCGTTGGGGCCAGTGATAATTTGATTAAGGGGCAGAGTACTTTTATGGTTGAAATGCAGGAGGCTGCCAATATTCTTAATAATGCGACCGCTAGAAGTCTGATTATTTTGGATGAAGTGGGCAGAGGGACATCGACTTATGACGGGGTGAGTATCGCTTGGGCTATTACTGAATATATTCATGATAAAATTAAAGCTAAAACGTTGTTCGCTACCCATTATCATGAGCTGATTTCGGTGGCTGAATCTTTGAAAAAGATTAAGAATTATAGTGTGGCGGTTAGTGAAGTTGATGGCGGCGTTGTTTTTCTTTATAAAATTGTTGAAGGCGGCGTGGATAGGAGTTATGGGATTGAGGTGGCGAAACTTGCGGGGCTTCCGACTGATGTGATTCGTAAATCTCAGCAAATATTGAAACATTTAGAGGATAAAGTGGATGAACAAGGTATTAAAAGGCGTGCAGGGAATTATAAATTGAAATTTAATGAAGACCAGATGCCTCTGTTTCAGCCGGAGATTAAGGACCATCCGGCGCTTAGAGATATTAAGGGGCTGGATTTGAATAATATGACTCCCCTGCAGGCTATGCAGAAATTGAATGATTTGAAGCAGAGTGTTGGTTAGGTAAAGGGAGCAGGATGCAATCCTGCTCCAACCGTGGGGAGCAATCCTGCTCCAACCGTGTGATGGTTTAACAAACTGTTTGAGTGAATGGGGATAAATGTATAATCTGGGTAAAGATTAGTTGGATTAAAAAAATATTAAGAAAATTAAATATGACAAAAATACATATATTACCTCCGAATTTGGCTAATAAAATTGCTGCGGGTGAAGTTGTTGAAAGGCCGGCGTCTGTAGTTAAAGAGCTTGTGGAGAATTCGATTGATGCGGGGGCTACTAAAATTATTGTGGAGATTGAAAATGGGGGGCTTAATAGAATTAAGGTTAGTGATAATGGCGAAGGCATGACGAGTGAAGATGCTAAGCTCTGTTTTAAGCGGCATGCGACCAGTAAAATTGAGTTTGAGAAAGATCTTTATGAAGTTGTTTCTTTGGGATTTAGGGGTGAGGCTATTGCCAGTATTGCTTCTGTTTCTCAGGTGATTTTGCAGACGAAGCAAAAAAATTCTCTTGAGGGGCTGGAAATTGAAAACTTGGGGGGTGATATTAAGGGGGAAAGGCCTTGTGGTTGCCCTGAAGGAACAATTTTTGAGATAAATAATCTATTCTTTAATACTCCTGTACGAAAAAAATATTTAAAAACTATTGCTACGGAATTTGGGCATATTGCGAATATGATTTCGAATATTGCGCTGGGATTTCCGCATGTTGCCTTTAGATTGAGCCATAATAAGCAGGTGCTGTTTGACCTGCCCGGGAATCAAAAAATGAATGAGAGGATTTTTGCGCTGCTTGGGCGTGAGATTTATGATAGTTTGCTGCCGATTGAGGCCAAGGGACCGAATATTTCGGTGAGTGGCTTTTTGACTAAACCGAATGTGAGTCGGTCTAATCGGAATCATCAGTATCTTTTTGTGAATCAGCGGGCGATATCCAGTCAGGTGATTTCGCGGGCGATTTATGATGCGTTTCATTCACTTTTGCCTGATCGGAAGTATCCGATTTTTGTGCTGAATATTGAGATTAATCCGCTTGAAGTTGATGTTAATATTCATCCTCGGAAGCTTGAGGTTAAATTTTTGTATCAGCAGGAGGTTTATAGCTTTGTGAAAAATGCGTGTAAAAAGGTTTTGGAGGAGAATGTGCTGGCGCCTCAGGTGAAATTTGAGATGCCGGATGGAGATACCGGTGGGGTTAGCGGGAACAGTTTTAATGCGGGGAGGCTTGCTGGAGAGAAATTTGGTGTTATTGGCGCGGGACAAGTTGGCGATGGAAAAATGAGTTCGGGGGCGGGAGGATCGGGATATGGTTTGCCTAGCCATACGGGTAGATCGGCCGGTAGCAGGCCGTATGGCGATAAAGTTGGTCGGCCTGATTTGAGGACGGTTAAGCAGGCGCTGGATTTTACGAAAAACTTTTTGTTGGGGAAGAGCGAAACAGGTGCAAATAATTTTGCAGGACAGAGTGGTTTTGGGGATGGGGGTTTGGGTGCGGATACTACGACAGCAATCTCCTCCAAAACAAAACTTATACCTGTTGCGCAAATTAAAAATTCTTATATAGTTGCGCATGATGAGGGCGGGATTGTGCTGATTGATCAGCATGCGGCGCATGAGCGGATTAATTATATGAAGCTGATGAAAGGGTTTAATGATGACCTTAATAAGGGGCTGGCGGTGCAGAGGTTGATTACTCCGATTAATGTTGATTTGACGATTAATCAGGCGGGGGCGCTGGCTGAAAATCTGGAAATTATGACGAAGCTGGGGTTTGAGATTGAGCATTTTGGGGGGAATACTTACCTGATTCAGGGGATTCCGGCGATTTTTGTGAAGATTAAGGATGATGTGCGGGATATTTTGATTGATACGATTGATGATTTGGCGAATGAGAAGATTCCGGCTGAGGTTAGCCTAAAAAAGGAGCATATTATCAATTATATTGCTTGTCGGAGCTCGGTGAAATTTGGGCAGGTGCTGGGGCGGAATGAGCAGATTGCGCTGATCGCGGAGCTTGAAGGGATGGATCAACAATATACCTGTCCCCATGGTCGGCCGACTATGATTAGGCTGGATTTTGGGGAGCTGGAGAAGAGGTTTTTGAGGGGTTAGTTGATTTCTAATCTGCAATTTTTAGCATACTGCTCAAGTATTTCACCGTATGTTTCGTAAAGCTGTGATACATCTTCAAATTGACCTCCCGGGAAACCCGAGATAATTATAGTTCCTAATCCTGCAAAGTATTTGAGTTCCTTTTCTTGTAAACTTGTTAACCCACAGAATGATGCTTGTTTAATAAGGAAAAGCATGGCGGCTAGCATTGGTTTTTGCTGTTCCGTGATGTTGCTATTACTCAATATATCCAATATCTCCGGATCAGCTATTGCCATTTCATAAACTTTAGCCAGCTCAATCTGATCCATGATGGATTTTGCTTCAGGAGATGGCTCGCCGAATTGCTGCGCTAAAGATGTTTCGTTTGTAGCGCTTATTGTTGCAAATTGTGATTCTGAATCTGATGGATTAATTAAGCCATCACCCATACGGACTCTTTCTATTTGTTCCCATGTATCTGCTCCCTCTATAGACATATGCAGTAATAGTATTAAATGGTAGTGGTTAATTGTACTTCACTGCTACCATTAATCAAAGAAAAAATTATTGTCTGAATTGCTGATTATCCTTCAATCGCAGCGGAAAGGTGAAAATCGCTTGTGACTGTTTTTTGAAAATTTATAATTGAATGCTTGTCTTTTGTCATTTTAAACTCTTCGGGGAAGGTTTTGTGGACGGTGAGGCTTTGGTCTAGGATGATTTGTTTTGTAAAATCGGTGGGGTTTGCGGCTTGGTTTTGATAATAAAGGAAATAGTCGTCGAAGTTGTTTAGCTTTAAATCGTAGGGCAAGGTGTATGTGAGGGAGACTGCTGACTGCTCCCCCTTTGCCACTTTCATTTTGAATGTGAGATATGTTTTATCCAATTTGCTGTCGTATTTTGCTTCGATGATGGTGTTTTCGTCTTGTCCATCAACACCCTCTATGGTTATTAGTTTGCTGCCGGAAGGGAGATAAACTTTTTCGATTGAGAGGTTGTCGCTGTTGCCTAGAATGCTATTAACATTATCAGCTAATTGATTGAATCCGTATTTTCGTAAGGTGTTTTGCCAGACTTCGATTTGGTCAGCTGTGAAGGTGTGTGTTTTTGTGATTATGAGGTTGTTGGTTATTTTGCCTTCCCGGTTGATAAAAGTTATGTGCTCGATTTTTCGCTCGATGTATTTGTCGCTTTTGTTACCGCCTACGTTGATGTCGATTACATTTAAATAATCCTCGCGCGGTTTGTTTTGATAAATTCTGCCGGCTAATTTGTACTCCTCAAAGAATTCTTGGACTTCAGGATTTTTTGACCACATTTGAATATGTTTTTCTCTAATTCCTTTGATTATAATTGGCGCTATTTTGGCTAAGTTTTGCGGATTTTTTATTTTTTCGATAATAGCGGGCTTAAGATCTTTTAATATTTTTTTAGGAGTGGTAGCGCCTTCGATTTTTGATTCCACGATATAGGAGAGTAAGAAATTCAGGTCGGCTGCGGACACGGGGCGGCTAACTCCCGGCAAATTCAGATCACCTGTGGCCTCGATAATATCTACTAAAAGAGTTTGGTCGATGGCTATAACATGGTCAGCTGACGGACCGCCCTCTTTTTGCAAAAACCACTCGGCTTTGGCTGCGGAGACTGCGAAATCGGGGGAATAATTGCTATCTCTGAGACGCCAGGTTTTTGTTAAACTTTGCAGCTCTTGAGGGGGCTCGATGTAATCGTGGAATCTGCCATCAAAATCATAAACGTCGTGAATGTCGAATTTTGTGACGTAGCCGTCGTTAATGTCGATTATTGCGAAACTGCCGATGAAGCCTCCCGTGGGCCTTTTTTCGTCGATATTTTGGAAGAGAACCAAATAACGTTGGGGTAATTTATCGCCAAGCAGGGTTAAAAAAATGGGGAATTTTTTCTCGGCCTCTTCGATCAAGTTGACTGCTTTTGTGATTTTTTGCTGCGCATCATCCATTAAACTTAAATAATCCCCGGGGATTAGAGACCTTGGAATATCTTGGATTTTTTTCTGCGCCTCAATGATTTTTAATTTACCGTCGGTGATTAAATTTAAATTAACCCGGTAGCCCTCGGTTAATGAGGGGCCGGCTTCATTAAATGTATGTGCGGATAAAAATTTTATGTTTTCTATGGCCTTGGTAAAATTGAGGCCGGCCTCGGCTAGCAAATTTCCGGATACAAAAACTCCGTCTATCACTTTGTTTGCTGAGTCCTTGGAGTAGTTATCGGCCAAGTTTCTTTTGAGAAATTTGATTTTGTTTTCCGCCTCCTGAAAAGAACTGATGGCATCATAAAAATTAGTTTTTGCTCCACTAAAATCATTGGATACGATATGATCTTTGGCCATTAAAATATTATTAAAACCGCCTTTGATGCTTGTTAATAAATCATTTTTTAAATCCCGGCCTTGGTAGTAAATATTGATTGTAATAAACAGAAAAACCAAAATAATTCCGAATATTCCCATTTGAAAAAGATCGAACTTGCGACCCGGTAGGGCTTTATTTAGTATCCCTTTAATCCCCTCTTTTTTTTCGCTGTTATTGGTTGTTGCGGTTTCGTTTTTACATGACCCGATATCTCTAAATTTTTGCGGTTTTTTTAGTTTTTTGGTTTTTAAATCAATTAAATTTCGATAATTTTTTTTCTGATTATCGTGGTTTATTTTAAGGTTAATAACCTCATTTCCTTGATTATTTTTGATGTCACATTTTTTCATTATTTAACCTCAAAATAATATTCGGCGACTGTGCCGTTATCAAATATTTCCTGTCCGAAATAAACTTTTTTGAAGGGCAATAG
>JAHJTR010000243.1 GCA_018829865.1 Patescibacteria group bacterium
ATGGAAAATTCTTTGTGTAAATCTAAACCTATTTCGTAATCATAATTTGACATGGCAACCTCTGTCTTTTGTTTAACATATTTTAATTGTATCATAAACTTAACAACTCTGGTTGCCTTTTCATAATATAAACGTTATACGTCATTGTTTTGCTTAGTCTACAAATCTTAGCCGTTGCACTTTGCGGCGGCAGCTACGAGCTACGAATGTTAATCTAAAGTATTTTCACAATTCAAAAAACATTAGGAGAAACATTATGAAAACAACATTTTTGTTTGCGGTCGTAATGACCATGTTATTGACTGATTGTTTGGTCTATGCGCAGGACACGACGCTGACCATCACCAACACCGGCCGCGTCGGCATCGGGACGACGAGCCCCGCGTACAAGCTTGATGTGAACGGAACTGTAAACGCAACCGCGTTTAGGGGTGATGGCTCACAGTTAACAAACCTTTCTACAAGTCAGTGGACAACGAGCGGCAGTAATATCTACTATAATGGTGGCAATGTCGGCATCGGGATTTCGACTCCGGGACGACTTCTTCATGTAGTCGGAGGGACGATAGAAGTTGTTCCGGCCAGTGATGGTGAAAGAGGAATTAGGCTTAGATCTGCTGATCAATCAAATAACTTTATTCTTGATATGAGGAATGACGGCAGAATGCAGATAGGTGCAAATTCGGGAACCATGGAGTTATCATCTGTATATGGAGTCTATTCACGGGACTTGTCGGGTACAATGCGTCCCATGTACGCATCAGCCTTCAATGTTACGAGTTCTCGTAGATTCAAAACAAATGTCAAAACGCTGGATAACGCTTTACAAAAGGTTGAAAAACTTCGGGGTGTTGTTTACGATGAAAAGTCTTCAGGGAATAAAAGTATCGGTCTCATTGCTGAAGAAGTTGGAGAAGTAATACCCGAGGTTGTTACGTATGAAGATAACGGGAAGGATGCAAAATCCTTGGATTACTCACGGCTTGTTGCAGTTTTGATCGAAGCAATCAAAGAGCAACAGAAGCAAATTGATGAACTGAAAGCACGTTTAACAGTACTGAACAGTGCAGGTTCAAAGAATTTCGGTGAATTAAGAAAGTAAATGTTGTAGTTCCCTTTCTCCTATTACCAAGGGAATACAGCAAATAATATCTCGTAACGTTAATTTTTCAATAACATGGAGATACGACAATGTCTATAACCAAACTTTTACAAGCAATCATATTGCTCATAACAGGCATTCCAATGTTGCAAGTTTACGCCCAGCCTGCCAATTTGGTTTTGCAGGATACAACAATTACGGCAATAGGAAGTTTTGTGGCCAGAAATTCCATCGTCGCCGGTCCCAATTTTACAATTGCCGGAACAGGTGATGCAACTTTTGTTACAGGCGGATTTATTTACTTTAGGCCTAGAATTGCAGTCATCCAAGGTGGCCAACTTCGGACGATCAGTGACCCAACTCTGCTAGACGTACGAACACTGGAATCTCCTATACCAGCGAAGTTTAGTCTACAACAGAATTATCCGAATCCATTCAACCCGTCGACCAATATCCGGTTTACCGTGAAAGAGAAATCGCACATCTCGCTTGTTGTACTTAATCTGCTCGGTCAATCGGTTGCAACTCTGGTCAACGAGGAATTGCCTGCTGGTGAGTACGAAGCTTCTTTTTCTCCAAACGATCTTGCAAGTGGAGTTTACGTTTACCGCATGGCAACTAATGGATTCATACAGTCCCGTGGAATGTTGTTGCTCAAATAATTCTAGCTGTGCCCAGTAAGCTGCCGCCGCAATTGAGATATTATATTAGCGGTAATGAAATCGAGACGCAAAACAACGAACGCATAACAATTGTAAAAAAGTCATTCGCTTTATTATATGAAAATCAATAGTGCTCATTACATGCCGTTGCTTCACAGGAAATTAATTTATAAGAGTTCGCAACGGCACGTCTTTTTTACAAAGCACGTTATGTGCCATTTGCAAAAATAAGATAATCAATATTTATTAAGTTTATACATTAAATAACGAGGTTAAAATATGAAAGTGATATTTTTCAATTTCTTAATAGCAATTTTGTTAGCGACCCTATTTTGTGGCTGCGCTCAATACGGGGTTAAAGACAGGAGCAATACCAATCTGACTGCTGGGAAAGTTAAAATGGAAATTAAAAAGGGAGTAACAACTCAATCTGAAATTCTTCAAATATTTGGCTCTCCCAATATTGTAACGAAAAACCGTGATAACGATGAGGTTTGGAATTATAATCGTATGTCATATGAATCTGCATATGGCTCGGATTCTGGAGGTTTTATTTTTTGGGGTGGAAGTAGAGCTGTTTCATCTGCAACAACAAAGTCATTTGACCTGATCATAATATTTGATAAAGATGATATTGTTAAAGATTATAGTATAATTGCAGCGTCATTCTAATTCATATATAAAAATAAATAATGGAGACTAAAATGAAAAAGTATCTAAACAACTTTGTGATTTTTCTAGCTTTTTCTTTCTTTATTGGTTGTGCCGCCGGGCCTCAACTCTCACAAATGCAAATTAGACAACTTACTACTAAAATGATTGAAGGTTCTTATGAGAATGTTTTCCGAGCTAGTATGACCATACTACAAGACCAAGGTTATGTAATTAAAAATACAGATATGAATAGTGGACTAATCGTAGCTACCATTGACCGAGAAACTTCTGGTGGTTCTCAATTTATGCAAGCACTTTTTTTTGGAAGTATTTATGACAAAAATACAGTCATTGAGGTTAGTGCAACAGTGAACAAATTAAACGAACAAACACAAGAACTCAGACTAAATATTCAAGAAACGAATTATTCTGGTAGTGGTGCAAAACAAAAAATAAAACAGATCTATGATGAAAAAGTATACCAAAATTTATTTAATGATATTACACTCGAAGTAAAAAGAAGAGAAGCAATGAATAACTGAAGTTACGCAAACGATATAAACATAAGCGAAATAAAGCGTTATATTAGCTATTATGAAAAACCTAATATATCAAACCGCCCTATTCGCTTATGTGAATACTTTATGTTTCAGAAATATTAGACCTACTTGCA
>JAHJTR010000244.1 GCA_018829865.1 Patescibacteria group bacterium
ATCGTTAAAGTTGAAGAAGAGAAAATTCGTCTCGAGCCCAGGTCGCACTTTTACCTCATAACCGGCCTGCTCAATTTCCTGAGTATATGATGGAGGAACATTCAAGAGTATGTCGATTACTCCTCCCTTAAGGGCATTCAAACGATCGAATTTATCTTTGAGGATATAAAAAATAACATTTTTATATTTAGGCTGAATCCCCCAATAATTTTCATTGACCTCAAGCGCAATCGACTGCTCTTTTGTATGCTTATAAAATTTATAAGGGCCAGTTCCAATAGGATTACCGGCATTTATTTCGCTAACTTTCTCCGAAGGAAAAATTAAAACCACCCCAATTTTTCGAGGAAAAACCACATCGGGAGTTTTTGTCTTAATCCGAATTAATTTATCATCAATTTTTTGATAGCTATCAATATTTGTCAACAAAGTTTTTACCTGCGACCCTTCACTTTCACTCGCAAGTTTAATGCTCGCAATCACATCATCCGCATCAAACAAACTCCCATCATGAAATTTCACATCCCCGCGCAGCTTGAAATCCCATGTTAACCCATCTTCCCTCAATCCCCATGACAGAGCCAGCTGAGGTTGAAGCTGCAGAAATTTATTAGGCCTCACCAGCGATTCATAAATATTCATCGAAATCCCCCTGCTGTTGCTTTCATAAATAGTCGGGGAGAAGGAAAATATATCGGCGGCTATAGCGACTTTAAGTCTATCCTCATAGTTATCGCCGCTTATGACGACACGTTTTATCGCATTAAATGTAAAATTGAATTCATCTTCAAAAAATAAATTAAAGCTCACCAGTAATAAAATGATGAAAAAAAGTACTATGCCGGCTGAGTTTAAAATTCTTCTAATCAGAAATTTATGGTTATTTTTATGATCTATTTTATGAGTCCGGATACAGTTATTCGATCTTGTTATTCTACCATAAAGAACGCCTTTTTGCTAGGGAGCACAGGATATTTTTTCTTTGAATTAACACATAACGATTCCACGAAGCAATTTCCCCGGGGATTTTTCGGAAACTAATTTATCAAAAACTAATCCCTCTTCAAAATCGCCAAAAAAGCTGCCTGCGGCAAATCAACCTTCCCAACTTTCTTCATCCTTTTCTTCCCCGCCTTCTGTTTTTTAAGCAGCTTATCTTTTCTAGACCTATCTCCCCCATACAGCTTAGCAGTCACGTCTTTTCGCAAAGCCGGCAAGGTTTCCCTGGCAAGCACTCTCGATCCCACCGCCGCCTGAATTGATATTTCAAACTGCGCTCTGGGAATCAACTCCTTCAACTTTTTTGTTAAACTTGATCCGACACGAAAAGCATTACTTTTATGAATCATGATTGAAAGAGCATCAACCGCCTCACCGGCAAGCAAAATATCCAGCTTAACCAAATCATCGGGACGATAATCCAAATGCTCATAATTCATCGAAGCGTAACCCGCCGAGATGCTTTTAAGCCTATCATAAAAATCAATCACAATTTCACCCAGCGGCATTTCATATAGCAAAAGCACCCGATTCTCATCAATATATTGCATCGATTTCGAAATTCCCCTTTTTTCCGTCACCAATTCCATAATCCCACCCAAATATTCTTTAGGAGTAATTATTTCGGTTTTCACCCAAGGCTCCTTAATCTGCTCAATGGTGCCAGTGTCAGGCAAGTCTGAAGGAGATGAAATATGCTCCTCGGATCCATCCTTTAATACCGCATAATATGACACGCTAGGCGCCGTAACAATCAAATCCAAGTCATATTCCCGTTCAAGTCTTTCTTGCACAATTTCCAAATGCAGGAGGCCCAAAAAACCACATCTAAACCCATGACCAAGTGCCGGAGATTGCTCAGGCTCAAAAGTAAAAGCCGAGTCATTCAGGCTAAGTTTTTCCATAGCATCTCTCAGCATTTGATAATCATCTCCATCCGTACAAAAAATACTGGCAAAAACAAACGGCTGCACCGTCTTATAACCCGGCAAAGCTTTCGCCAACTCAGAATTCACTTTAGTAGCACATTGCCACACGGTATCGCCAACTCTCGCCTCACCAACGCTTTTAAACCCGGTAACAATATATCCAACCTCACCATCATACAATTTCTCAGTCTTAACAAATTTCGGCTTAAAATAGCCAACTTCCAGCGCCTCAAATTCAGCTCGCGTATTAAGAAGTTTTAACCTATCCCCTTTTTTTATACTCCCCTCAAACACTCTCACAAAAGCAACAACGCCTTTATATGTATCATAAATGGAATCAAAAATCAGCGCCTTAGTTTGACCTTCGAGTTCATCATTCAATTCATTTGGAGGAGGAATTCTCTCAATTATCTCATCTAAAACCTGCGCAACGTTAGTCCCCTCCTTAGCGGAAATCGAAATAATTTCTTCGGCTGTAACACCAAGAGTATTAACCAATTCATTTGTAACCTTTTCAACATCGGCAGCCGGCAGATCAATTTTATTCAAAACCGGAATAATTGTCAGATTATGCTCCATAGCCATATAACAATTCGCCAAAGTCTGAGCCTCGATTCCCTGCGCCGCATCAACAACCAAAATTGCTCCTTCACAAGCCGCCAAACTCCTACTAACCTCATACTGAAAATCCACATGCCCCGGAGTATCAATCAAGTTCAAAATATAATCCACCCCGGCCTTCTCCCAATTCATCCTCACCGGCTGCAGCTTAATTGTAATCCCACGCTCTTGCTCAATATCCATGGTATCCAAATGCTGACCATGTTTCATTTCACGTTTAGTCAGGGTATTCGTAATCTCAAGAAATCGATCGGCAAGAGTGGATTTACCATGATCAATATGGGCGATTATGCAGAAGTTTCGTATATTCTTCATAGGTCAATAACATCAAA
>JAHJTR010000245.1 GCA_018829865.1 Patescibacteria group bacterium
ATGTTCTGGTAATTATTAAGTTAGGATATTTATCAATTAGGCCGGTAGCAGTTATTTTGCAGAATTCAAAATAGGCCTCATCGACATAGAGAATCGCATTATATTTGAGTGCTTTTTTTGCAATTCTTTCAATATCTTGAAGTTCAATAGCTGTACCTGTGGGATTGTTCGGATTGCAAATGACGACTAGTTTTACGCCGGATTTGATTGACTTGATTACTTTGCCTGCCGGGAATGAGCCGTCTTTGTCATATGTGGGCATTAGTATTTTGTTACCCATTACCTGCGAACACTGGTAAAACATTGCAAAACTCGGCGATGGAATAATTACCCTATCCCCTTTTTGTGTGAAGGTACGAAAAATCAGATCTATTCCTTGATCTGAGCCGTTGGTTATCATTAGCTGATCTTTCTTTACCCCTGAATAAGTCGCAATTTTTTCGCATAAATCTTTGTACTCCGGATATATTTGGATTTGATCTCCGTTTATTAGATTAATAAGGGCTTTGACAACCGATTTATTGATGGGAATTGTTCTTTCGTTAAAATCCAGAAGCTGCCCTTCAAAATTTCGGCGCCCCTCCAGGGGTGGAGAGTACGGCTTTATTGCCTGTATGTTCTTATTTGCATAATTAGTCATTTTTTTAGAGATTTAAGTCTTAAAGTCATTGCATTTTTGTGGCCTTGCAGTTGTTCTATTTCGGCCATCTTTTCTACTATTGGCCCAATGTTTTGAACTCCTACATTACTTAATTTTTGAAAGGTTATTTTCTTTATAAAGCTATCCATATTTACTCCACTATATGATTTTGCGTATCCGTAAGTCGGCAATGTGTGATTGGTGCCACTGGCATAATCACCCGCAGATTCGCATGAATATGGACCAATGAATACTGAGCCCGCGTTTGTAACTTGATTTAAATATTGGCCTGCCTTTCTGATATTGAGGATGAGGTGTTCCGGTGCGTACTTGTTTGAGAAATCTATGGCTTGCGAAATATTCTTTACTATCAGAGCAAAACTGTTGCCTAAAGCGCGTTTGGCTATTTCTTTGCGAGGGAGAGTTTTTAATTGTTTGGCTGTATCCAATAAAATCTCATCGGCCTTATTTTCATCCGTACACACAAGTACCACTTGAGAATCCGGGCCGTGTTCGGCTTGTGAAAGTAGGTCGGCTGCTACAAAATCCACTCGAGCATATTTGTCTGCAATTACCAATACTTCTGACGGTCCGGCGGGCATATCGATGGCTGTGCCGCAAATCATTTTTGCTGCTGTAACATATTGATTCCCAGGCCCAAAGATCTTATCAACTTTGGGGATGGATTCCGTTCCATAGGCCATGGCTGCTATCGCTTGAGCTCCTCCGACTTTGAAGATTTTTGTTACGCCTGCAAGATCTGCCGCATATTTTATTATTTTTGGAAGACATGGGGTGCACATTATTATTTCTTTGCAGCCGGCAAGTTTTGCGGGGATAGCAAGCATTAGGACTGTCGATGGGAGTGGCGCTGTTCCTCCCGGTATATACAAGCCTATTTTTTCAATCGGTCTTGATTGTTGAAAACAGGTAACTCCCGGCATTGTTTCAATTATTTCTCCACTAGTAATTTGTGCTTTGTGGAATTTTCCAATATTTTTTGCGGCGATTTTGAATGCTTGTTTAATTTCGGGAGTGAGCTTTGTGTCGCAAGTTAATTGTTTGTCGAATTTTTTCGAATATTTTTCCACAGCTTTATCGCCGTTTTTTTTAACGTCGTCGAGAATTTTCTTGACTATGGGATCGAATTTAATCGCCGGCCTGGTTGTGGGTGCGCAGTCATAATATTTTTTCATTGCTTTGGTGTTATTAATTTTTCAAAATTATCTGTCATTAATTTGTTAAAAAATGGACTACGAACCAGCACGGCCTCTGAATCCATGATTTTATCTATAATTCTCAAATCATTCTCTTTGAGTGTTTGCCCCGTTTGTGCAATGTCGCAAATTGCGTCTGAAAGGTTGAGAAATGGGCAAATCTCTACGGATCCGTTAATTTCAACCAAAGATGCGCTCACACATTTTTCTTCCAAATATCCCTTTAGAGTGTTCAAATATGATGTTGCTATTCTTTCTTCACTCAAATCATCGATATTTTTGATATCGGAGTTTTTGGGCGCGGCGATAATCAGCTTGCATTTGCCAAAGCCTAATCTTTTGATGATTTTTAATCGAGATTTCTTTTCAATCAAGACGTTTTCTCCCACAATCCCATAATCCGCCACTCCGGATTTTACGTATTGTGGAATGTCGCTGTTTCGCACATACAAAATCTCAATATCGGCGTTCAGACAAGGGCTGATGAGTTTTGTGCCATTAGATTTAAACTTAAGTCCTAAACTCCTTAAAAAATCTAAACTAGGCCCTTGAAGTCGACCGGTTTTTTGCAATGCAATTCTGGTTTTTTTACTCCTTTGATTCATAATAATTTAATAAATAAGTTGTTAATTGGCTGCGCGGAATAGATTTTTGCTTTCCACTACTCATAAATTTAATTGTAACTTCATCTTTTTCTCGCTCTTCAGAGCCTCTGATAATGACGAATGGAATGCGTTTTTTATCGGCATATTTTATTTGCTTACCCAATTTGGCCGGTTCATAATAAATTTCGGAGTTTATTCCGGCTTCAATCAAATTTGAATATATATTCAGCAAATCGGCTTTTGATTCTTCGTCAAAAAATGTAACTAAGACTTTTGAGTTCAATTGAATGTCTTTAAAAGCCCCGAGCTGCTCAAGTAAAAGCATGATTCTTTCAAATCCGAAAGCGACTCCGACTCCCGAGAAATCTTCATTGCAAAAGAGTCCGCATAAATCATCGTAACGTCCTCCGGCGCAGATCGTTCCGAAATCGCAGTCTTTAGAGACAACTTCGTAAATTATGCCGGTGTAGTAGTCCAGTCCACGAGCTAAAGAAGGATCAAATTCGAGATATTCTTTTATCTCAAAGTTTTTACAAATATCCAGGAAATTTTTGATCTCTTCCGTGTCGTATTTGCTGAATTTCTCTAAAGTTGCCTTTGTGTTTTGTTCGGGTTTGAGGAGTGAAAGCATTTTTTCGGGAGTGTTAATTCCAAGTGTTTCCAATTCTTTAATTGCAGCTTGTTCACCGATTTTTAGTATTTTGTCGATAATTCTTATTACTCCGGTTATTTTATCTTTTGGGATGTTTAAATCTTTCAGTACGGCGTTCATTAATCTCCTTGAATTAACTTTAATGGTAAAATTTATTCCCAGTTCCTTGAACACTTGCACTATAACTTTGGCAATTTCTGCGTCAGCGATGAGATTTTTTGTTCCGATTATGTCGATATCGCATTGATAGAATTCTCTTAATCTGCCTTTTTGGGGCTTTTCGGCACGCCAGACTCGTTGGATCTGATAGCGCTTGAATGGAAGCGGTAAATCTCTGTAATTAGCCGCAAAAAAACGTGCAAACGGGACAGTAAGATCGAAAGGCAGTGCCAAGCGCCTTCCTCCCGCATCGTCAAAATTGTAAGTGAGACGATCACCTTCATCCCCGTATTTCCCTAAAATCGTATCTGCCGGGCAAATAATGGGCGTTTCGATTGCATCATAGCCAAATCTTTCGAAAACCTTTCGAATTTTATCCATCACGAGATTTCGCTTAGCCATTTCTAGCGGCGTAAAATCGCGAGTACCTTTCAATATTTTTGGTTCAATTTTATTCATAATAATTGTAATAAGTTAATAAATTGATAATAAAAAAACCCTCCGAATTTATTGGAGGGTAGTTATGATTACTGTGCTTTTATTCTCATTTCATTCTTTCAAGCACAAGTTTATAACCACCCTCTCCATGATGTAGCCAATGAGCAACACGAGTAATGGTAGCTGTGCTTGATCCGACTTTTTTACATATTTCTCTGTATGGAATACCTTCATCCACCATCTTTACGACTTTGAATCTTTCA
>JAHJTR010000246.1 GCA_018829865.1 Patescibacteria group bacterium
GGCACAATTCCAATCTGCGGGGAAAGTTTGGTTTCCCGAATCACATCAGGCAGGCAATACTTGATTTGATTGAAGTAATAATCCGCAAGCTTTTCTTCTCCTTGAGGATAAATCAAATTATAAACCCCATCAGTCTTTATCCCTTCACTATTCATCGGCGCAAAAATCACATACTTAAGGCAGTCGATCTCCTCTCCACCTTGCGCTTTACAGCTATTATATAAATCAGTGGTAGTATTTGGAGTCCCCACGGACGTAAATTTTATCTTAAAAAATCTCGGATCAGCATCAACCCGTCTTAGCGTATTTACCTCGATTTTCGCACTGTAATCTTCAGTAACCTGAGCCAGCGAAACCGGCAAGAAATTTATTCTCTGATTATTAATATAAAAATTCGCCAAAATCAAATACCCGTCATCAGCCTTATTAACCGAAGAAACCTCAACAACAACCCCATTATTCAATTTTACCTGATCATTGGTAGTAACCTCATATTCACCATCCCCAACATATAATTTGCCAATACCGATAGGAATCTTAATATTTTCCCTAAATGAAGTTTTTGTATATTGAGAGGA
Source organism: Patescibacteria group bacterium (assembly GCA_018829865.1). Taxonomy (GTDB): domain Bacteria; phylum Patescibacteriota; class Gracilibacteria; order UBA1369; family JAHJTR01; genus JAHJTR01. Next base: position 579 of record JAHJTR010000246.1, read on the forward strand.
GGAAAGGCTATCCAAATAATGCAGCCAATCATTCTCCACCAATATTTCATTTTCCAAGGTACTGTATGAAACCCTGAAATTAATTTTTTCTTTGAGGAAGGAGTCGAGCGACCCCTTATTAAGATGAATAAACCGAGCAATCAAATCAGCCATTTCGCCTCTTGTAATGGTTTGCCCAAAGGATTGAACACTCAAAGGAATTACGTTTTGTATTTCAGCAGCCTTAATCATCCCCGCATACCAAGGATCAGTATCTTGCACATAATTCAAATTAAAAGCCTTTTCAACAATCTTCAGCGCTTCCACAAAGTTTATCTGTTGACTCGGCTTAAATGTCCCGTCCGGATAACCGGTCACAAACCCCGCTTCCTTTGCCGAGCAAACATAAGCCGTATACCATTCATTTTCCGGAACATCCTTAAAACAGGAGTACTTTTTAGTCTCATCATACTTGCCGCTGCTCAAAGTAATAATTTTCAAAAACTCAGCACGGTTAATATATCTGTCCGGCTGATAAGTCCCGTCCTCATATCCCTGCACAATCTGCCTTTCGGCAATAAACTCAACCGAATCTTTATATTTATAACTGGTAGTAATATCAGTAAAAGCAAACACATAATTACCCCCACTAGCCAAGCAGATCAGAACAGTCACCAATAAATATTTGATTTTTGAAGACATTAGGCTAAAGCCTTATTAATTGCTTCCACGATTTTTTCTTTGCTGGCAGCTCCAACCATTTTATCAAATTCCTCACCATCCTTAAAAATTATTATGGTCGGAATACTCATAACACCATATTTGCCGGCAATATCCGGACTGGCATCAACATCAACTTTGCCGACCCCGGCTCTTCCTTCAAACTCTGTGGCAATTTCATCGATAATCGGAGCAATCATTTGGCAAGGCCCGCACCAGACAGCAAAAAAATCAATCAATACAACACCTTTTTTCTCCAAAACTTCGCTTGCAAAGGTATCTTGCGTGTAAACAGTAGACATATTTCTTAAAGTTAAATTCTGTTACTTAAATATATCGCACACAAGAAGATTTATCCATTTAAAATTGAGCCAACGCTTTTATCAAAATTACTTGCGATTGACAAACTTTTCACACCTTTTTTTGTTATATGAAAGATGCTATAATACACAGACAAAAATCTGAATTTAAAAATAAAAAATGACAAAAACAAATATTCCGCCGCATTCACCGTTTGACAATTCCGCTAGCCCAAAAAGCGTTTCCCAAGCCCAAGCCATGCCGATACCTAAGGTTACACTCTTGCTCAAAGCGGTCATTATCCTAACATTTCTGTGTATTGGAATTTCTTTGTCAGTGAGCGTTAAAAAACCCGCCGCCCCGATTTACAGAACCGGTACTATCAGCATTGATAATTCATTTCAAAATAACTCACTAAAAACAGCTAGTGGCAGCGCTATACCTAATAAATACGAAAAAGAAAATATTTATGAATCCAAACAGATAAAGCCGGATTTTGCCTTTAATGGCTTGATCCTGAGCTGGGCCCAGTATTCTCCTCCCAAAACCGACGCAAAAATTTATCTTAAATTTAAAAATAATGATCAATGGGAACAAGATTGGCAACTCGCCGAAATCGACGACGAAAGCCTGAATTCAAGCCAATCCAAAGAATTTATAGCCGATTCATTGGTACTAACCGACAATGCAGATAGTTTCATGTACAAAATAGTGACGGTTACGGACGACAACAATCAAAGCCCCAAAATCACCGGACTTAATTTTGAATACATTCAAGCCAGCGACATTATTTCAACTTCCGTCAAATCAGAAACTCTTTATGCGAGTTTAGTTATTCCGGGAGGAGAAAAAACTCTAATTAAAAGAAGCACCTGGGGCGCAAATGAAGCTCTCACATATCAAGAAGACGAGGAAGAATCAAACGGCCGAGATCTCTCCGACATCGAAAAATCAACCGAATTAACTTCCGATACAAAAGACAGCAAACACGAATCCATCCCGCAAACGGTAAAAATCAACAAAATAATTGATGTCGATCCGGTAAACGAAAAAAAATATAAATGGCCACTTCAATATCCGGAAAAAATTAATAAAATTATTATTCATCACACAGCCACAACTCGCGATATCAAGCGGCCTTTGGTTGCGATTAGGAATATTTATTATTACCACACCATGCGCAAAGGATGGGGTGATATCGGCTATAATTATCTGATCGATCCCTACGGCAATATTTATGAAGGGCGCAGGGGCGGGGATAGTGTTGTTGGCGGCCACGCATATGGATTTAACACCGGTACAATCGGGATTGCATTGCTGGGTAATTACGAAAATGATCAGCCAAGTTACGAAATGGTCAATAGTTTGGTCAATTTATTGGATGATTTGAGCCGCAAGCATAATATTTCTCCGACCGGAGTCAGCGAATTTAACGGTAAGATTATCCCCAATATTTCAGGACATTTTCAAGTGCAGGCCACAAAATGTCCGGGCAAAAACATCAAAGAAATACTCCCGGATATTAGAAAGTTAACGGCGCACACGGGGCAGTCAGCAAGTCTGAGCATTAGCGGCGAACCCTCAGCGGAAGAATTCGATTTTGAAGAATCCGGCGATTATTCACCCGTCAGAATGAGCCCTGATCAAATGGCCACTTTTGAGATAAAGTTAAAAAATACCGGCCGCAAAAACTGGGATCAAGAGACATTTTTGGTAGCCAATCAAAATGGTCTAAATCAAGGGCGAATTGAGTTCCCTGATAAATATGTGATTTCGAAGCAGCAGGAAAGTTTGGTTAAGCCCGGAGAAATCGGCACCTTTAAAATGAATCTAAAAAGTGGTCTGAGGCCCGGGTTTATCGTTTTTGACGTCACACTAATTTATAATGGCGACTTCAAAACCGACAAATATCTGAGTCTCCCTGTTTTTATTGATAAGCCAAATACGGGTTATTCAGTTAATAAAAGTTATATTAATGAGGAGAAGTTCAATCCGGGTGACACAATTGAAGGCTACTTTGAAATAGAAAATTTAAGTGGATTTAATTGGACAAACACAGGCCAAAATGAAGTCAAAATTATCTTTGACGGTCCTCTGTGGAGGCAGAGCGACATTTTACCAAAAGGCCGGTTGATTTTAGGCACACTGCAGCAGGATACAGTCACGCCCGGCGAAATCGGACGCTTTAACTTTACAGCCACAGCCCCGAATTACGGAGGAATTTACGAAGAAAAACTTGCCCTCTACAACGATACTTTAGGCCGACTGGAAGGGCAGCCGATAGAATTGAATTTAACAGTTGGTACTCCGAAACCCGCTGCAAGTTTTGTCACAATGAGTAGTGACACTCAATTTAAAGCCGGCGAAACTAAGCTTGTTACATTTCAGTTAAAAAACATAGGCACGACTGAATGGCGCCGCATAGGTCAGGATGCTTTTAATGTCGTTACCATAAAAAATCCGGCCATCAAAGTCCCGGATGAAATTACTTTCAAAGAATCTGAAGTCAAGCCAGGCCAAATCGGTCATTTTGAATTCTATGTGACAGCCCCTCAAACTAGTGAAAATTATTCAATCATTTTTGTACCGTGGCACAGATACATGAGGATGATTCAAGACCCCGTAGTTTTCAGATTTACGGTTGGAGAATCCGGCGGTAGTTCAAATGGGAGCGCCAATAGTGATACCTCCTCAAAAAACACTCAAATAGAAAATCCTATTCGTATAAAAATTACATCTACCGAAACCGGAACAAATAATCGCTATTCGCTGCCTGCGCCAATTATAACGGCAAGCAGCAATTTTAAAGTGATAGCCGGCGGCAAAATCCTCAACAATTTTAATCTGGGCCAAAATCTCGAAATCACATATCGAGAAAATAAATATTTTATCACCGGCGACAAAATTGCGCTGGTTACTGATCAGCCCGTGCGCATCGTGCCTGAAAATAACGGCAAGATCGAGGTTGTAAACATGCAGAA
>JAHJTR010000247.1 GCA_018829865.1 Patescibacteria group bacterium
CTTGTTCTGCTGATTTGTGTTTTTTTAGTCCATCCCTTAAAATCTCCAGAAAAATAAAAAATATGAAGGGTAAAATGACCGCTTGATCGCTGAAGAATACATTTTGATGCCAATACATTGGGGCGGGGAGGAATAATTCTGTGGCGAGGGGGATTAATGAGAAGAGGAAGGTGTAAAAGAGGGGTAGGCCTAGTCTCCTTAAAAAAATAAAAACTGTGGCGATGAGGAGTAAGGTGATGAAGAATTGGTTGGCTAAATTGTAGGACATAACCATTGCGGGGGTGGGCTCTTTGTTGATTATTTTGCTGATGGCGTAAATTGGGATGATTGCGCCCGGGGGGTATGATGCGTAGATTCCTCTTTTTGCTGGGGATTCGATGGATTTTGGGTTTTCGTACATTGCGAAATAACTTTTGAATGCTCCGTCTCTAAACCAGTTTTTGGTGAAAACTAATGTGCTGCCGGTGAGCCATTGATGGTGGCCTACTGATAATTTGCCGAACCAGGGGCTGCGCACTTTTACGGAATAAGCGAAGGTGCCGCATAAAATTATTAGCAGTAAAATGACTGTGATTAGCGTTTTTTTATTTGTTTTCATGGTATTGCTTTTCGGTGTTGACGGCCCAAATGTTTTCTTTTGTTGTTACGTTTTTGATAATGTTTTCGACGGCGATTATGGCCGTTAGCATTGAGTGGTCGGCGTTATTATATCGGTGCATTCCGTTTCTTCCAATTAAAAATAAATTCGGGATTTTGTCGGTGAATTCTCGGATTTTGTCGAAATGCTCGTAGGCGCCGAAGTAAGCCGGATATGTCTTGGGGATTTTGATTACGGTGCTATCTATTACGTCCGCTTTTTCGATGATGTCGATTTTTGTTAATTCATCAATTGCGAATTTTGCGAATTTTTTTGGTGGCATTCGCCAGAGTTTGTCGCCTTCGTTGCAGAAGTATTCAAGGCCAATCCAGGTTGTGGTCGGGTCTTTTACCATGTAGGGGCTCCAGTTGTTGAAGATTTGTAGTCGGCCGAGTTTTACGTCGCGCTCTTGGATGTAAATCCAGTTGTCGGTGGGTTTTTTGAGTTTGAGTTTTTCGAGGAGGAGGCCGACGGTGATGAAATCGCGGTACTTTAATTGTGATGCGACTTTTTTGACTTTAGGAGGCGCTGCGGTTCCCATGCCTTTGATCAGATCTTTGACCGGCATTGTTGAGAAAAAGTATTTGCCTTTTACGGTTTTGCTGTGTCCGGTTTTGAGGTTTTTGACTTCGACCGATTCGATGCGATTATTTTTGACCTCGATGCCGTTAACCGGATGATTCAGGTGGATTTCGCCGCCCATTTTTTTTACAAGTCCGGCGACTTCTTCCCACATTTGACCGGGGCCGAATTTTGGGTAGAGGAATTGTTTGATTAGGCTTGTTTCTGTGTCTTTTTGGCTTAGATTATCATCGTTTGTTTTTCGCAGATTTTTGAAGGCGTCGATGAGTGTTTTGGTGATTGATAAGCCTTTGATGCGTTGTGCTCCCCATTCTGGTTTGATTTCGGTGCAGGGGACGCCCCAGACTTTTTGTGTGTAATCTTTGAAGAATGTTAAATAGAGTTCTTTGCCGAAGCGGTTAATTAGGAAGTCTTGGAGAGATTTTTCGGTTTTGATGGGGATGATTCGGGCTTTTATGTAGCTGAAGCCGATTTTGATTATGCGGATTGGTCCTAAATTTAGAAGTGTGTTTTTGCTGAGCGAAATTGGGTAGTCGAATAATTTTCGTAAAAAGAAGATTCGTGAAAGGCGCTTGCGTTTGAGCATTACTTTATCTGCGTGGCGAGGGTGAAGTTTTTCGACTTTTTTGTTTTCGATGGGGAGGATGTTTTGCCACCATTCCATTATTCTGTCTGATTTTGAGAAAAATCTGTGTCCGCCGATGTCTATGCGGTTGCCTTTGTAATTGATTGTTTGCGAAATGCCTCCGATTTGGTTTGTGGCTTCAAATATTATGGGTTTTATTTTATTTTTTTTAGTGTTTTTGAGGAGTTCGTAGGCTGCGGTTAGTCCTGCGGGGCCGGCGCCGATGATGATGGCTATTTTTGGTTTTGTAGCGGTGGTTTTTTTGCGGAGATGCTTTCGTTTTGTGACAAGTGAAATTTTTTTCTTTGAATCAGATGCGATTTTTTGGTCGGAATTAAGTTTGGTGTTCGGAATTTTGCTTTTAGTTGTGCGTGATGATTTACTTGTTTTTTGTGATTTCTTTTTTTTCATGTTTATCTAAAGAGGGTTAGCTTTCTGACTAGGAAATTCCAGAAGTAAATGATAATTGTGGCGACAATTTTGGAGGAAGTGTAATGCAGTGTTGCCTCCTCTGTAAAGAACCAGATGAGAAATTCGTTAAAAATTAATCCGGTGAGGCCGATACATAAAAAAATTGTAAATTC
>JAHJTR010000031.1 GCA_018829865.1 Patescibacteria group bacterium
AAAGCGCGTAATATTGAACAAGAAAAATCTGTTGCGCAAAAGTATGGCTTTGATTCGCAGGCAATGAATTTTGTTTGTTATGGCACAAAGAGCACTGATGTTCTTGGAATAGGCGAGCGCGCTGGTGTTGTATATTCTTTTAGACAAGCATTTAACAGGATGCCTAGCAGTGTAGAAGATTGGAATGATGTTATCCGCATTTCAACTAATCAGATTCCGATTCAAAGGAATGCCCTAGCTGAACAAAAAGCAAAAGATGCAGGAGCAGACGATGAGAAATCAATTATGATGATTGCGTATGGCCTGCGGCCAGAGAAAAGGGATTTAGAAAAAGAGATTCAAGGCATTGCAGAGTTTATAAGAATATATGGTCGTGTTCCAAGCAGTACTTTTGATTGGAATATCTTAAGATCAATTGTATATTAAATAAAAATTAAAATAGAAAATATGAAAAATTTTAAAGAAGATATTTTGGTTTTGATATTTGGCGTTGCCATACCTGCATATTTACCTTATTTACTAGAAGATAAATATTCTGATAAGTTTATATTTAATTTGAGGATTATTACTTTGTTGGTAATTTTAATAAGTGCGATATATCTTTTGGTTGTGAATCTGAAAACAAAGAAAGATAAGAAATCTCCGCTTGTGGTAATAATATCTATCGGGATTATTTTATATTTCGGTTATACACTATTGATATCATTAGTATTTAGTAATTTTACAGGTTTTTAGATTTTAAGAATTAAAAGTAAAATTCAACGGCTCAATGGGGTCCAGTCATGCGACGGGCTAAAGTTGAGCCATTGATTTTTTTATTGAAGAAGTGTAAGTTAAAGTAATTAAGCATTAATTTTATGACCCTCAAGCAAATTACAAAAAAATTGGAGAAAATAAAAAAGACGGGTTTTGTAAAAACACATCGCAATGGCAATACTGGAATAGGAAAAACACTCGAGGACTTGCTTGGAATTAAGGAAAATAATATTCCACTTCCAGATATTGGAGAAGTAGCTGAATTGAAATCATACCGCAAGAGCGCGCAATCAATGATGACATTGTTCACGCTTGAGCCATTGCCAAAAGGCGGCGACCGGGATCGGATACTTCTTGATGGGTTTGGCTATTCAAAAAGAGACAACAACCGATCAAAGGAACTTCATAGTACGCTTTCAAGCAAACGATTTAACAACCAAGGACTTAGATTGAAAGTTGAACCAAATAAAATCAGGGTTATCGGGAAAAGTCGGAGACTAAATATCTACTGGGATATGGCCTCTTTAGAACAAAAATTCAATAAAAAATTACCTGCGCTGGTTTATATCCTGGCGGATACAAAAATTGTGTCGGAAAAAGAACATTTTCATTTCAATGAAGGATATTTTCTTGATGGTTTTGATTTTGAAGCATTCAAAAAGAGGGTAAAAAATGACGATATTGTTGTTGATTTTAGAATGTACTACTGCCCTAATGGTTCTGTTAGAAATCATGGCACCGGCTTTCGAGTAAAGATGAAAAAACTTGATGATTGCTTTGCTAAAAAAGTCTGCCTGATTTAGGTTTTTCGCAAAACAACAATACTTTCTTTATTCATTGTTTCCTCTAATGCTCCGACAATGTTGGTGGGCGAATTTTTGATTGGCATTCTTTTACTTGGTATATTTCTTACAAAAATATCCTCACACGTGAATCCTAATTTTTCTCCTAACTCCGCGATAATAAAGTCCGTTGGTATTCTGACTTGCTTGACCATGCGGTTTCCAATAACCAAACAAAAATATTTCCCTGATTTCAACATTTTTTGAGCACGATCTAAACAATCATTTAATCCAATAAAAAAACTCAATACATCTTTGGCCCTTTTTTCATCTTGCTTTTTTATCTTATCTAAAGAATTTTTGAGATAAATAGAATCAAGCGCATGTTCCAAACTTTTAGATGCCTTGCCTCCTAATAATAGATTATCAACTCCAGAAGCATTATTTGGATTTTCAAAGATATCAATCCATTGGGCCGAAAGACGAGAAAACTGGCCATACGCAACGGTTGTCCTACTATCGCCGTATGGCGGAGAGGTAATAATGCAATCAATTGAATTATTTTTTATTCCATTCTCTTTTGAAGAATCGCCTTGTATTATTTTGACCCATGTTTTCTTATCCACATCTCTATAAAAATCCACCATGCCTTGTATATTTGTTCCAATTTTCTTTTTAAAAATTTCCAGTACATTAGGATTATGATTATCTAATTTATCACCCTTCTTTCGAACAAGCTTGAACTCTCCGTTTTTAGTATTTGACGACTGCCGCACGATTTCGCTAAAAGCGACAAGAAAGAAATTTTTTATATTCTCATTTTTTGTTTTAAGTATTGCCTTTTTAATCTTTGCCAATTCTGTAATAACCTTTGACTTGAACCAAAAATCTAAATTGTTAAATTCCGGCTTTTTAATGTCTTTATCTTTGATTTTGTCTATTCTATGAAGTAATGAATAGTATTCGCGAGTTATTGTTGTAGGATTAATGAAAGTAGTTTTTACTTTTGCCAAAAAAATAGCGAAAGGATTTAAATCAATTCCGTACGCATTACGTCCAAGCAACCTGCTTTCAATAAGCGCGGTTCCTGACCCGCAAAAAATATCACAAATAATATCTCCTTTTTTGCTGTATGTTTCCAATAACCTACGAGCTACTTGCGGTATGAACATTGCCGGGTAAGTATGTATCCCATGCGTATGTGATTTTGTGCGTTCACCACGAAAATCCCATGAGTAATCTATTCGTCTTGAGTATTTTTCGTCTTTTTCCGGCGCTTTCTCAATTTGTGGCTCAAGGTTGCGTATAATTTTGACTACAACGCCACGCACTTCCACCTCTTTTCTATAAAACGGGAATAATGTCGGATTGGCTGGCTGGAGCCGAAATCTATCCTTTTCTCGGTAGAGTTTTTTTAGTGTTGCTTCGTTATCGTCTATAATTGCGACCACAGTTTGGCCGTCGTACGCAGTTTCTTGCTGTCGTATTACAACTGTATCGCCGTCATAAATACCCTCATCAATCATACTATTTCCAGCCACGCGCAATGCATAATGCCTTCCAGTTGTGCCTATTTCATCTCTGGCGAGCGTAATTGTCTCACTAGAGGATTCTATGGCTTCTATTGGCTCTCCTGCGGCAATAACACCAACAAGCGGTATTTCAATGGCTGTCTTTTGACGCGCGGCTGACATACTTCGTGGCTTATTATACTCTTTTTTTAATAGTCTGGCTTCTTGCAGTTTTTTGACGTGATAGTGCGCGGTTGAAACAGAGGCAAACTTAAATTTACGCTTGATTTCTTCAAGCGACGGAGCGTACTTATTCTTTTTTGAATAGGATTTTATGAATTCTAAAATTGGTTTTTGTTTTTTATTAGGCATGGTTCTTGACAAATTATATTGCTATATTATAATTATAGAAAGAAAATAGAAACCAGGCAAGGTAAGTTTTCCACAAGTAAAAAAATTTATGCGCGTGTTCCAAGTTCTACTTTGGATTGGAATATTTTAAGATCAATTGTATATTAAAATTAAAATAAAAAATATGAACAAAAAAAATATTTTATTGATTATTTTTTTGGCGTTATTTTTAGTCCCAGAATTGTTATGGTCGCCGGTAACAAATATTATTTTGGGTTTGAGGGTTAATTACATTTTTAGAGATACCGCTTTTTTGAGCTTTTCATCTAGTACAATTTTGTTGATTTATGTAATTCAGATTATAGGAGCAATTGGATCTTCAATATTTTTGTTTAAAGTTTCGAAAATTTTTTCAGAAAAGACAAGATCTTTATTGGTTCTATTGGGTGTTGTTTTTATTCTTATTAGCATACTAAGTGTTTTTGCTTTATTTTTGTCGTTATTGTCTAGTAATTTAGTTTTGTTTTAATTTTTGCGAAAATTTCAAAGAAAAATAAATGGCTCAATGGGGCCCAGTCATGCGACGGGCTAAAGTTGAGCCATTGAATTTTGGGTGTTTTATAGTTTATTTTCTTGACATATTTTTATTAATTTGATAGAGTATTAACTTGTACATTTTTTGTAATATCACGAAATAACACAACCACCTCATAACACTCCATATGGAGGAATCTCATGAATCTAGAAAGATTTGAAGAACAGCTTCTGAAAGCAGAGGGCGTTGCAGCGTTCAAGACACTAGCTGCTAAGTTTGACAATGCTGATTACCCGAGATTCTTCGAATACGAGCATGCGCTCATTCAG
>JAHJTR010000248.1 GCA_018829865.1 Patescibacteria group bacterium
AACAAAACTCTGCCTCAACGACACCTACACAATGCTTGAATACACATTAACAAGCTCCGATTTTTCTCCCACAACTCTTGACGCAAAAAAAACCCTCATCGATAACGCCAAAACAAGCCTAAACACCGTCTCCACCAACACAGAATCCGACAAGCAAAGCGTAGTAGACGCCGAGCTCTCATTAAACACGCAACTCAACACTTCAAACTCCTCACTAGAAACAGCAATCTCAAACGTAGAAACAGCAGAAAACAACTTGTCTACCGCAAAGAATAATTTGTCACAAGCCAAGTTAAAACAAAAAAGCGACGAAGATTTAGCCAGAAACGACGTAAATCTCAAAGAAGCCGAGTACAACAAAGCGCTAGCCTCCTACAACTTCAAAATCGCCAAAGCCAGAGAGGTTGATGTAGCCGGACTTAAAGCTCAAGTAGAAAAAGCCAACGCCGACCTGCAACTGGCAAACGCAACATTGGCAAAAACACTACTAAAAGCCCCCGCGCCCGGAGTGATAGCCCGAATCAACGGAGAAAAAGGCGAAAACATATTAACCGCAGACACCTTCATAAAAATGATTTCTTCTCGCCAAAAAATCCTCGCCAACATTTCCGAAGTAGACATCACAAAAGTCCACCTCGACGACCCCGTCGAAATCACCCTCGACGCCCTGCCACCCGACATGATCTTTAAAGCAAGAATAGCCGATATCGACCCAGCCGAGACACTTGTACAAGGCGTTGTCTACTACCAAATACATGTCTACTTCGACAAAGATCCCGAAGAAGTAAAACCGGGAATGACAGTAAATCTTGAAATACTTGCCAGCGAAAAAAAGGATGTTTTAGTAATTCCAACCCGAGCAGTAAAATACGGAGACGAGGGCAAATACGTTGAAATGATCGACAAAAATGGCAAGTTATCGCAAATCCCAATCAAAACCGGCATCGAAGGCGATTTCAACACAGAAATCATCAGCGGCGTCAAAGAAGGGGACGAGGTCGTAACCTATTTCAAAAATAACGGAGACTAATAAATTAACGGCGAAAAAATGACCAATAAACTCCCCTTAATAAGGCTAACCGATATTAGCAAACACTATTGCACCGACGAGCTCGTACTAACAAAAGCCCTCCGCGGAGTCAGTCTCGAAATTAAAAGTGGCGAATTTATCGCAATCATGGGCCCCTCCGGCTCCGGCAAGTCGACACTAATGCACATTCTGGGTTTTCTGGATATCCCGACTCACGGCAAATATAAGTTTGAAGGAAAAAGTGTACACAACTTAGGTCAAGACGAACTCGCCGAAATCCGCAACAAAAAGGTCGGTTTCGTTTTCCAGGCTTTCAATTTACTACCACGAACGTCAGCCTTGGAAAATGTAAAAATTCCGATGATTTATGCGGGAGTCTCCTCCAAAGATCAAGAAACAAGAGCAACCGCCGCCCTAAAAGCTGTCGGTCTTGAAAAATGGATGGAGAATCATCCAAATCAACTTTCAGGTGGCCAGCAACAACGCGTCGCAATAGCTCGCGCCCTAATCAACAAACCCCAAGTAATATTCGCAGATGAGCCAACAGGAAATCTAGACAGCAAATCCGGCCGTGAAATTATGCAAATATTCAAAAAACTCAACGAAGACGGCAACACAGTAATCATCGTCACTCACGAAAAAAACATCGCAGCCTACGCAAAAAGAATTCTCTTATTAAAAGACGGCCTCATCCACAAAGACCATCGCCAATAGTCATTCTTAAAAACGCAATAAAACAAACCCGAACAAATAATGCATTTTATCTTCGACGCCATAAAAATCGCTCTCAGAGGATTACTCAGCAACAGAGGCCGAGCGCTTTTAACAATGCTTGGCGTGATTATCGGCATCACATCAGTAATTGTCATTATGTCAGTTGGTGAAGGAGCCCAAAGCCTCATCCTCGGCGAAATCAAAAGCATGGGCAGCAATCTGGTAGGGGTTTTACCCGGAAACACAGGTAAAGACGGCCCGCCCGCCTCGGTCATGGGAATAGTCGTCACCACCCTAAATCACGACGACGCACTTGCCATAGCCGATAAACGCAACACCCCACATGTAGCAGCAGTTTCAGCCTTCGCCAAAGGCTTCGGCCCGGTCATTTTCCAAAGAACCTCAATTCAGACCACATATTCCGGCACCAGCGCCAGCTACCCCGTCGTCCAAGATCACGATGTCTACTTGGGCCGTTATTTTAACGAGTCTGAAGTCACGGGAACATCCAAAGTAGCTGTTTTGGGCTATCAAGTTTGGGAAGATCTTTTCGAGAAAAAAAATCCCATCGGCGAAAAAATCAAAATCGGCAGCGAAAGTTTTCGCGTTATCGGTGTCATGACCAATAAAGGTAGCGGCGGCCTTTTTGACTTCAACGATCAGGTTTACGCCCCGGTTACAACCATTCAAAAACTGGTTCTCGGAATAAATTACATAAATTTCATTAGAGTTAAAGTAGACGCGGCAACCAACGTCGACAGCACAATCGTCGATGTCGAAAATCTGCTCCGACGGCGGCACAAAATAAAAAACCCCAAGGACGACGATTTCACAGTATCATCACAATCGCAGGCGCTAGGCACAATCAGCACAGTAACTTCAGGGTTGCAGTTTTTCCTCGCATCGGTGGCGGCAATCTCCCTCATCGTAGGCGGAATCGGCATCATGAACATCATGCTAATCGCCGTCTCAGAGCGCACCAGAGAAATCGGTCTGCGTAAAGCCATCGGCGCCAAGCAAAATATCATCATGACGCAATTTTTAGTCGAAGCCGTCGTCATCACAGTAACCGGAGCCATCATCGGCATTATCATCGGCGTAGCAATTTCCTTCAGCATCGCGTCATTAATGTCCTACCTCGAATACAATTGGGAATTCAAAGTCACCCTACTCTCAATATTTTTATCTGTAGGAGTAGCAATGATAGTGGGGCTATTATTTGGCTTGTATCCTGCAAAAAAAGCCTCAATGTTAAAACCGATAGAAGCATTACGTTACGAATAATTATGGTAATTTTCGAATTCAAAATCGCCTTCAAAAATCTCAAAAAACATCTTTTAAGAACTATTTTAAGTATTTCCGGCATCACAATCGGCATTACCACGATTATAATTATTCTTTCAATAGGAGGAGCAATCGAAGGTCTGGTTTTAGGGCAACTCGACAATTTAGGCTCCGATAATTTATTCGTGGAGGTTAAAGTGCCTACCGGCAAAAATGAAACAAAAAATGCCATGGCAATCGCCCAAGGCGTCACAATTACAACTCTAAAAAGCGAAGACACAGACGAAGTCGAAACACTCCCAAATGTAGATTTTGCTTATTCAGCAACAACAGGACAAGGAGTTCTAACCTACCGCAGTGAAGAGAAAAAGGTAATGTACTGGGCCTCAACCCCCGAAATCCCGGCAATAAACGGCTTCAAAATAGAAAACGGCAGATTTTTCACAGACGAAGAAGACAAAGGAATAGCCAGAGTGGTAGTACTAGGTTACAACGCCGCCGAAGAACTTTTTGGACGCGAAGACCCGATCGGCAAATCCGTCAAACTCGACAAACTTAGTTTCAAAGTCATCGGAGTAGCTGAAGAAAGGGGGATTGAGATGTTCACAAATGTAGACGACAATATTCACATCCCACTCAAAACAGCCCAAAAATTATTGCTAGGCACGGATCACATTTTATTTATGGGGATCAGAATGAAGGACGAAAAACTCCTCAATGAAACAGTAGCAAACATTCAAAGCGTCATACGAAAACGGCATCAAATAAACGATCCCGACAAAGACGATTTCGCAGTACGCACACTCGAAGAATCAGCCGAAATACTAGGCACCGTCACTTTTGGAATTCAGGCATTACTACTTGTAATCGGCGCAATTTCGCTAATCGTCG
>JAHJTR010000032.1 GCA_018829865.1 Patescibacteria group bacterium
CAAATTATGAAAATTAAGCACTCTAAAATTACTAAAAGGCAGCCCCATTCTAAAATTAATTTCAGCATATGGATCGCAAGAAACAGGAATTTCCTTAAGCAGTTTTTTCTCATCGCCAACAAACAACTCCCTCACAAGTGGCGGCACGCCCAGATACGAGGGCAAAGAAGAATCAATCTCAAAATCATACTTGCTAAGCAGCTCAATCGAGTCATCATCAATTATCATATTGGGAGCTCTAAAAGTTTTCGGAGGATTAAATCCGCACTTTTCAAAAATCTCAAGTGATTTACAAAGTCGTCTCTCTCTTTCAGTAATCGAAACAAATTTATCTTTCAAAAACCACATCGGTTTACCCCAAAGCTCATGCTCATAACCATGCAGCCCCAATTCAAAACCATTCTTTTGTATCTCCCTAAGTTCATCTTTAAATTTTTCAGCAATATTAGCCTGCACAAAAACATCTCCTCCAATTTTTTTCGGGAGTTTACTGAAAAGTTTTATAAATTTATTAACTCCCGCGACTGACATCTTCTCATTTTTAGGTGAATCCGAATCAACCGCAGCCGACCCATAATCCTGCTCAAAATCCACGGTAAAGACAAATTTCACTTCCTCATTTTTATGAGTATTTTCGTATTTGCTAAGTTGCCTTTTGATAATCTGTGCCGGCAAAAACCAAGGCATCCTCACATCCGCAAAAAAACTTAAATGTTTACGCATTACATATCTTTAAAAAGAATTTTATTTTCCTTAATCCACATCGCCAACTTTTCAGTTCCTTCCGCAACGCTCACTCTAGGCTCCCACCCAAATTCTTTCTTGGCTTTTCCGATATCACACACAAAAACAGGCTGATCACCCGGACGCCAATCGCTATAAGTAAAATCAATTTTCTTCTCATAATATTTCTCCAAATGAGCAATCAACTCCAAAAGCGACATCTGATTTGAGCTTCCACCCCCAATATTATAAACACGACCACTGGTCTTATCGATATTTTCGACTGCCATATCATAGGCATTAATCAAGTCATCAATAAACAAAACATCCCGCACCTGTTTGCCATCCCCATAAATAGTTATCGGCTTATCAAAGAGCGTCGCAATAGTGAACCACGCAACCCATCCCTGATCTTCAATCCCGAATTGTCGATAACCATAAATGCAAGACTGCCTGAACACAACTGTTTTAAGCCCATAAATCCTAGAATAATCTCTGACATATTGATCCGCAGCGCCTTTACTGCAACCGTAAGGCGAGTGAAAATCCAGCAATCGATCTTCAGAAATCCCATTCGGCAAGTCCTTATATTCATACCGGCCATTTATTTCATGAGTCAAAATATCCTCCATCCCCCCATAAACTTTATTTGTAGAAGAATAAATAATCATCGGACGTCGATCACTAAGCCGAATAGCCTCAAGCACATTAAAAGTCCCAAGCGCATTAATCTCAAAATCCTCACGCGGATTAGTAACTGAAGTAGTCACCGCCACCTGCGCCGCAAAATGCAAAACAATATCAACTTTCTCCATAAGTTCACGCAAAACGTCAAAATCGGTACAAATATCATTCCGATAAACCTCAAGATTATCACCATGATTTTTTTTCAGCCACGCAACATTACTATCCGTCCCATTCCGCGAAAAATTATCAAAAATATAAACCTTATCACCTTTTTTAAGGTAATGATCCGCCGCATTTGAGCCAATAAATCCAGCACCACCGGTTATCAGAATCGAAGTCATATATTTTATTATTATTTAATTTTTTCGGGATTAGATTACAGTCGATTAAATCATCCAATTTCTTCTTTCATTAGTTGTACATTTTTTTAGCGCAATTTTTTATACTCCCTCGTAACCATCGCCACAATCGAACGCCAACTATATTTTTTCACTACCAGATCATAAGCGTTTTTAATCACTTTGTCAGTAATTTGAGCATTATTTTTAATCTCCAAAATAATATTAGCCAATTTTTCCGGACTATCAGGAGGGACAAGAAACCCCGTCTCTTTATCAAAAACAAAATCCACAATCCCGCCACTTGGGCAAGTAACTACGGGAATTTTACAAGCCATAGCCTCAATAAACGAAAGCCCAAACCCCTCAAAACGCGAAGGCCGGGCAAAAACATGACTTCGATTAAGCAGCCTCGGGATCTCTTTATGCCTAATAGTCCCCAAAAAAAC
>JAHJTR010000249.1 GCA_018829865.1 Patescibacteria group bacterium
TCCTTTGGGTTTGCACAGAGTCCCCATACGCGCCGCCCGAGAGGGGGCGGGCGGCGCGGCCGCGAGCTTCCTGGGAAGCTCTTTCATTTAGCTGTATTTCTCTTTAAAATAAGTCCGAACTTCTTCATAGAAGGACAGCCAAGTCGTCACTTAACCACTCTGCAGCTTTCGAATCATCCTGCGGATGCTTCTTCAGCTTCCGAGTGTCGCTCCTTTCCCCACAAAATACTGCTCAGCTCATCAGAAAGATGTTCGCTGCGCTCACAACGTTCTGATGGCTTCCGCTCGCATTTTGCGGGGGCCCCGGTTTTTGGTAGCAATAGCTTTGCTTGCATCTCCAAGCGAAGAGTTGAATTTTTTGAGATCGTTTCGCGACTCCTCCTCTCCCCACAAAATACTGCTCAGCTCATCAGAAAGATGTTCGCTGCGCTCACAACGTTCTGATGGCTTCCGCTCGCATTTTGCGGGGGCCCCGGTTTTTGGTAGAAATAGCTTTGCTTGCATCTCCAAGCGAAGAGTTGAATTTTTTGAGATCGTTTCGCGGCTCCTCCTCTCCCCAAAAAATACTGCTCAACTCTTCAGAATCCTGTTCGCTACGCTCACAGCGTTCTGAAGGTTTCCGCTCGCATTTTTCGGGGACCCCCAGTTTTTGGTAGCAATGGCCTTGTTTGCATCAACAAGCGAAGAGTTTATTTGTGTGATTGCTGTTTGGGTTTTGCTGGCTCCAAAAAGGCACTTCCTACGATCTGTGTTTTTGGGTTTGTTTGTGGGCTGAAGGGGGACAAGCACTTTAGTAAAAGTTAATTTCCTAAATCCAACAAATCCATCACAAACTTATGCATTTTAATAATCGTCGTTTTTGTATATTCAAGAACCTTTTTTGCTTCTTTCATAACTGATTCATCACGGTACTCCTGTATAAATGCCATTGAGACATAGCCGAAACTTTGTCCCCTATCTTCACTATGCTCAATTAGCTGAATTATCATCTGGTCATCTGCAAACTGCTTGCTATTTTTACTTATAATTTCAAAGGTCAGTGGATTTATAGAAACTTCAACCACAATAAAGACACGTGAAACCTGATCATCCAAAATTCTTGTTTCAACTATAAGCTTTGCCTCAGAATAAGGACCCACCTCACCCCATAGTTGATCACGTTGCTTTTGAGTTAATTTCATTATTTTTCTTTTTCAAATTACTGTACCTATTTACCTGATATAATCTTTACCTCATCCAATGCCAAAAAATTCTCCTTACTCACAACCTTCTTCCCACTTTTAAACTCAACATCCTTTCTTGCTTTCCCCGCAACCTCACCGCCTTGCTGTGCGGCTTTTTTATTTTGCGGAAAACCTTGCACATCTCTGTTTATCGCAATTTCCGTAGTAGCCGCTTCGCCTAGCATAGAAAAGATAAGCTCCAAATCATTCATGTGATCCCTCAAATTCTCACACTTCAAAGCCTTATATTTTTTATGTTGGCTTGGAGTCATACCAAATGTTGCTTTGGCTATTTCAGCCGTCAAAATTGAGTACTCCTTGCCTTCTTTTACACCGCGTTTTTGCCATTCATCAGTTAAAGTTTCTCGTACTGCAATCCCTCTCATGCGTTTTTCAATCCAGCCTTCAGGATAACCCTTTGCCTTATACAACGCTCGAGTCCTCTTTGTTCCAATTTCAGGGTCTTCAATCTCCTGTACCCGTTCGTAACCCACTTGTGCCAACCATCTTTTGAATGGCTCAGCTTTAGAAGATGGAATTGATTGAATTATTCTAAAAAGAGTTTCCGTATTTGCACAATCAGTTTCTCTCATTTTTCCATCCGAAGCTTCCAATTTCAACTGTCCGATTTTTTCGGACACTTCACTATATCCTTCACTAGCAAGCTTTTTCTTAAGATCACTCCAATATTTTCTTGGACGATCGCTATCAGTCAAAGTTTCAATCACATCAATGATAGAAAACCACCATTCATTTTTGTAAATTATACGTCTTACTTCTTTGCCTCTAAAAACCGCAATTTTTATTTTCCAATTGTTATGATCATTTTTCATGTCTACATAATTAAGTTTTAATTATGGCAAATTCGCCACATTAGGATTAAAGTCATTCTTCCCAAATTTTTTTAAACCAAAAATATAAGTTACAACCATAACAATATCACAAATTACAAACTAAAAAAACAATAACCAAATCCCACCTTGCTTCCTCAAAAGCAACACAACCATCACCAAAGCCCCTGCAGCGCTCGCTACATTAAGCCAAGCCAAAGGTGTGAACATACCTGCAGTCTGATACATATCAACAACCAAAAGCGCAATTCCAAAAAACTGCAAACCGGCAAAACAAGGTCGCATCGCCTTACCGTTTTTAGCAGTAAAAACAATTTGAACAAGCCAAGCTACAATAATCAGCGCCAGTCCGACCAACGAAAGACTAATCTCCATAGATATTTGGGTTAAATTATTATCATCAATATATCACTTAAAAAAATCTTTAAATAACAATAAAGCTTGCCTGATTCCAACAATAACGAACAATTATCTCCCTACCCAATAAACCCCTCAACCTGATGCCGCCACAACCCCGCATAAACCCCCTTCCCCTTCATCAAAGTCTCATGCGTCCCATCCTCAACAATTTTCCCCTTACTCAAAACCACAATTCTATCCATCACTCTCAAAGTAGAAAGTCTATGAGCAATCGCAATAACCGTCTTCTTTTGCATTAATTGAGCCAGCGCCGCCTGCACCAAAATCTCGCTTTCGCTATCCAAAGCACTTGTCGCTTCATCAAGCAACAAAATCGGTGAATTTTTCAAAAAAGCGCGAGCTATAGCAATCCTTTGCCTTTGCCCACCTGAAAGCTTAACTCCTCGCTCACCCACAAAAGTGTCATAACCATCCGGAAACGACATAATAAACTCATGCGCCTGAGCCTTTTTTGCCGCTTCGATAATTTCATCATCCGACGCATTTAACCTCCCATAACAAATATTATCTTTTATCATTCTATGAAATAGCGAAGTATCTTGCGGCACAAACGCTATCTTCTCCCTCAAACTCTTACGCGTAATATCCAAAATATTATGACCATCAATTTTAATTATTCCCTTTTCAACATCGTGATTTCTAAGAAGGAGATTTGCAAGCGTCGTCTTCCCCGCCCCGCTAACTCCAACCACACCCACTTTTTGACAAGCCTTAATTTTCAGCGAAAAATTTTTAAAAACCGTTGTATTATCAAAACGAAAATCGATATTTTCAAAATCCAAATTCCCCTTGGCATTCTTCAAACACTTAGCACGAGCCCTATCCTTAATCTCATAAGGAACAATCAGCTCATTTAAGCCCTCTTCAATCTGACTATAATCATCAATCGCATCAGTCATTTTGTGTCCAATAAAAAAGAGCGAACTCGCCAGCTGCAGCGTCATCGAAATAACCAAAACCAAGCTCCCAATACTGGCCAGTTTACCCTGAACCAAATAAATCGAAATACCAATCATCCCAAACATAAAAACCATCAAAAGACCGCCATTTATAAACAAAATCCACTCAGAAGCAACCCAACTTTTAAGATGCTTTTTTTGACTATCCCGAATATAGTAATCAATATTATTTTTCTCATAATTCTGATGCGCATGCGCCTGAACCGCCGAAATATTACTAATCGTATCCACCATTTTCCCCTTCATAATCGACCCGGAATTAGCACTCGCATACGACAAATGCTGCTTCCTCCTCACCATAAAATAATTCAGAATCAAAAAAATAATCGTCCACACGCTCAGCATCACCCCAAGCCGATAATCAATCGTGATCACAATAATAATATTAATAATCAAGGTTATAAGGAGAGGAAAAAACTGCCAAAGAATATTCGAAAACATATTTGTCACACCTCGCGTCGCATGGCCAATGCGATTAACCAGCGATCCGGCAAATTTACTATTAAAATAAGCACGACTATGATCTATAAGATATTTAAAAAGTTCTTTTGAGGAGTTAGCCTCGCTCTGGGTAATAAGTCTCATACCGCAAACCCCACTTAGCCGCCAAACAATTTCGATAACAAAAAAACTCACAGGTAAAACAATCGCCCAAAACCACAAATCA
>JAHJTR010000250.1 GCA_018829865.1 Patescibacteria group bacterium
AGGTAACAGTCCGGGATGAACATTAATACAACCAATTTTAGGAATCTCAAGCACAGATTTTTTAATAATCTGATCAAATCCTATCGAAACAATTAAATCAGGTTCTTTTTTCTTAATCCATTGCAAATTCAAAACGTCATGCACATTCCCAAAATCTCTGATAGCAACATTATTTAGAGCACAAAGTTGCTTTAAACTAAGATCATTCTTTCCAAAAATCCTCGATTTCCAAATTTTAATTTTATAAAAGGAGATTGAAAGCAAAAATAAAATAGAATAATAAAGACCAACCTTTTTTTGATGTTTTCTAAGCTTCTTAACGGCAGTTTTCGAAAAAATCCCAAAATTACTACGCCCCACAGCCACAAGTTCAATACCTCGCTGCTTCCTAATAAGACTCTTTATCGTATTATGAGCCAAAATATGCGACGAAGGAATCAAAACCACAATACGTAATTTTTTTTTTCTTAACATCACAATCACTAAATTAAAATTGCTATACATCGCTTATTTTAAAGCATCAGCTACAAAAAACCAATTTTTGAATCCGACTTCGCAAAACCAATCCCCCACTTATCAAAATACCAACCTCAAAATACCATATGTCAAATTTTCAACCAAATAACAATTATCAAAATTTCTTAATCAACACTTGATTACTTCTCCGTTGGAGCAGAGTCGAATGTTGGTTGGAGTGTTGGTTGGAGTGTTGGTTGGAGTGTTGGTTGGAGTGTTGGTTGGAGTGTTGGTTGGAGCAGAGTTATACTCTGCTCCATTAATTTTATACTCCACTGATTCAAAGGCAGCAAAGACAACATACCTCGTATTTATTGACTTAATCCAATTTTACACATATACTACAATTACTAGTATTTATATAATTACTATAAAAATGCCAAACAACATAGCATTACTAAAGCTTTTCGGAAAAGGACAAATAACTCTTCCCAAAAAGTGGCGCACCAAATTTCAAACAAAGCACTTCATAGCGGAAGAAACTCCTCAGGGCATCTTGATAAAACCATTAAACGAAGTAAACTACTATGAAATAGATGAAAACAACTTCGGCCTGAATTTCCCCACAGGAATAGAAGCAAACAATCTTGCAACAAAACTAAGCAAAGCTAATGAAAAATTATCTTAAATTTCTAAAAAAACTACCAAAACAGTTAAGAGATAATATTATTAAAGCGATTTTCGATATTGGCAATAATAATCTCAATAAACTAGACATTAAAATCCTCAAAGGTCATGCAAATATATATAGATGTAGAACAGGAAAAATCCGAATAATATTTGAAAAACGCAACAATACCAATATAATACATGATATTGGCTACAGAGGTGACATTTATAAATAAAACATGATAATCAACGAAATATTTTATTCAATCCAAGGTGAAGGTCCGGATAGCGGCTTACCAACAATCTTTATCCGCCTAACAGGCTGTAATTTAAGATGCGCCTATTGCGATACCAAGTATGCCTATCACAAAGGTAAAGAAATAAGCATTTCTAAAATTCTGCAAGAAATAAAAAAGTATCCCTGCAATAATATTTGTCTTACGGGAGGAGAGCCTCTCCTCTCAAAAAAAATCCCAATTCTTATCAAAAAACTGCACACAAAAAATTACACAATATCCATTGAAACAAATGGATCCCTTCCGATAAATCAATTACCCAAAGCGGCAAAAGTAATTCTGGACCTAAAAACTCCATGCTCAAAAATGCAGCAAAAAAACCTCCTCAAAAATCTAAAATATTTACGCAAAAAAGATGCATTAAAAATTGTAACAAATGACATTAACGACCTTAAATTCGCCCAAAAAACCATTGAAAATCACAACAAAAAAAATTCACCCATAAAATGCCCAATTATCATCAGCCCTATGTGGGAATCAAAAAGCCGCGAAAAAATCGTTGGTTGGCTGCTAAAAAACCCTATGCCAAATACACGAATCGCTATTCAATTACACAAAGTGTTCAATTTTAAATAAACTTTTTAAGATGAAAAAACAAGCAAAAGCAGTAATATTATTATCAGGAGGCATGGATAGCTGCGTAACTCTGGCATTAGCCCATCAAAATGAACACAAATTGTATGCACTACACTTAAATTACGGCCAACTTACCGAAAAAAGAGAGCTTAAAAGCTTTAAAGAAATCTGCAAACACTACAATATCCCCTCTTCTCAGCGACTAATAATCGACGTATCACATTTCAAACAAATAGGCTCAAATGCCTTAACAGACAAATCGATTCCCTTAAACAAATCAGGAAAAATTGACACAAAAGTACCAACAAGTTACGTCCCGTTCAGAAACGCTCACATCCTAAGCATCGCAGTCAGCTGGGCAGAAGTAATCAAAGCCTCAAAAATTTATATAGGAGCCGTACAAGAAGACTCCTCCGGCTACCCCGACTGCACCGCCTATTTTCTGCGTCTATTCCAAAGAGCAGCCAACGCCGGCACCAAACCCGAGACAAAACTCACAATCGCAGCTCCCCTCCTCCATCTATCAAAAACCGAAATAGTTCAAGAAGGAATCAAACTAAAAGCCCCATTACATCTAACATACAGCTGCTACGAATCAAACGAAGTCCCCTGCCAAAAATGCGACAGTTGCGTACTTAGAGCCAAAGGATTTAAAAATGCAAAAGTTAAGGATCCGATACTAAGCAATTAATGAACTAAGAAGCATCATTATTCATCTTCATTTGCATCCTCCTCACAAACACCA
>JAHJTR010000251.1 GCA_018829865.1 Patescibacteria group bacterium
AGATGGACGAATGACATATTTTTAGCCTAAAATTCTTGTGTATCAATACTAATGCAGATAGGGTGATTTTGAAAATGAAAATTTTAGATTTTAATATTTGGGGGAATTGAGTTAAATTTATTTATGACATTAATTGTTTAAGTATGAAGAAAATTTGGAATTGGATTAAGGCAGGATGGATGAGATTTGCTAAGGCGCTTGGCTGGGTGAATACTCGGATTTTGTTAAGTGTTTTTTTTGTGATCATTGTTGGGATTTATGCGCTCATTTCTAAACCTTTTAGATGGATGAAACGTAAAAAAAATATAAATTCTTATTGGCAAGATAAAGATAATGAAAAAGAAGTGGATTTAATCGATTTAACTCATCAATTTTAATGACTTATGTGCTGGGAATATCGGCTTTTTATCATGATAGTGCAGCCGTTTTGATCAAGGATGGAGTTGTTGTGGCTGCGGCTCAAGAGGAGCGTTTTTCCAGAAAAAAGCATGATGAGAGTTTTCCTAAATTGGCAATTGAATATTGTTTGAAGGAAGCCAATATTTCTCGTGATAAAATTGATTATGCGGTTTTTTATGACAAACCCATTCTTAAATTTGAGCGTATTTTAAGCACATATTTTAAGGTTTGGCCGCGAGGATTCAGATCTTTTATTAAAGCGATGCCGGTTTGGCTTAAGAAAAAGCTTTGGATTTCGAATGAAATAAGAGATTTTTTGGGTGGTGATAAATCCATTTATTATACGCATCATCATCTTTCACATGCGGCTAGTGCTTATTATGCGTCGCCGTTTAAAGAGGCTACGATTGTTACAGTTGATGGTGTTGGCGAATTTGATACAACGACAATCGGGCGGGGTGATGGGCAGAGTTTGTATTTGGATAAAACGATTACTTTCCCTCATTCGCTTGGTCTTCTGTATTCCGCTTTTACTTATTATTTGGGATTCAAGGTGAATAGTGCCGAGTACAAGGTGATGGGGCTTGCTCCTTATGGTAAGCCGATTTTTATGGATAAAATTTATAAATTAATTGATGTTAAAGATGATGGGAGTTTTGAGCTGGATATGAGTTATTTTGCGTATGAGCATGGCTTAACCATGACGTCTGCTAAACTCCATAAATTATTTGGGGCTAAACCTCGGAAACCTGAGACTGAGCTTACTCAGAGGGAAATGGATATTGCTGCGAGTTTGCAAAAGGTTTTGGAGGAGGTGATGCTCAAAATTGTAGATTTCGCTTATAATTTGAATCCAAGTGAGAATTTATGTTTGGCAGGAGGGGTAGCGCTTAATTGCGTGAGTAACGGTCGGATTTTGAAAGAATCGAAATTTAAGAATATTTATATTCAGCCGGCTTCCGGGGATGCGGGTGGGGCACTTGGGGCGGCTTATTATTTGTATCATCATGTTTTGGGGAAACCTAAGGATAAGGGGATGGAAACGGTTTATTTGGGGCCGGAATTTAGTGATAAGGAGATTTTGGGCTTTTTGGATCAAGAGAAAGTTAAATATCATAAAATGGCGGGTGAAGAGTTATATACGGGGATTGCGAAATTGATTGATGAGGGAGAGATTATTGGCTGGTTTCAGGGGAAAATGGAATTTGGCCCGCGGGCGCTCGGTAATCGGTCTATCCTTGCGGATCCGCGAAAAAAGGAAAACTGGCAGAGGGTTAATTTGAAAATTAAATTTCGTGAGAGTTTCAGGCCGTTTGCGCCGACTGTTTTAGAAGAAGATGTTAGTGAGTGTTTTGATTTGGATGTTCCTTCGCCTTATATGTTGCTTGTTGCCGGGGTTAAGAAAAAAGATCTTCCTGCGATTACACATGTTGATAATTCCGCGAGGGTGCAAACTGTGAATGTGAAGCAAAATTGTGAATTTTATAGTTTGATTAACTCCTTTAAAAAACTTACCGGTTGCAGTGTTTTGATTAATACCTCTTTTAATGTGAGAGGTGAGCCGATTGTTTGCACGCCCGAGGATGCTTATAGATGTTTTATGCGGACTGGAATGGATGTGTTGGTGATGGGGGATTGTGTTTTGTTTAAGAAGGAGATGCCTGAATGGAGCGAATCTGCGAAGGAGTGGCAGGATGAATTTGAGCTGGATTAAGGGGAGTTTCTTGATTAGAATCATAAGGATTGTTTTAGGAGCAATAATTTTACTTAAGAAAACCTTGAAAAATAATTTACTTGTCGTAAAAGTTGGGACGAATGTTATAACTGAAGGGGAAGGGCGACTGGATCATGAGGTTTTGAAAAATCTTGTTGATCAGCTTAGTTATTTGCGTAAGGAAAATAAAGTTATTTTGGTGAGCTCGGGGGCGGTTGGTTCGGCTCTTGAGTTGGTTAAAGGGCTTGATGTTCGCAGGGTTGCGGATCGTCAGGTGCTTGCCGCTATTGGGCAGCCTCGATTGATGTCGATTTATTCCGGTTTGTTTGAGAAAAAGGGTTTTCGGGTTGCGCAGGTGCTTGCTACGAAAGAGGATTTTAGGGATAGAAGGCATTATTTGAATATGCGTTCGTGTATTTCGGCGGTTTTGAAAGATGGTGTTATACCTATAATTAATGAAAATGATGTGATTTCAATTGAAGAGTTAATGTTTACAGATAATGATGAATTGGCAGGGCTTATTGCGATGATGATGGAGGCTGATAAGGTGCTCATGCTGACTTCTGTCGATGGTTTTTTTGATCGGGATCCTGCTGACAGAGATGCCAAGTTGATTTCCAAGATTGAATTCGATGATAACTCGCTTAAAAATAGTATTGTGAGCACTAAGTCTTCGTTTGGTCGGGGGGGGATGTTAACTAAATTTAATGTTGCGAAGAAATTGGCTAAGATTGGTATTTCTTCGATTTTTTTGAATGGAAAAGTGAAGGATGTTTTGAAGAAAGTATGTAAAGGTGAGCATATCGGGACGAAGTTTTTGGTTTCGGATAAGCCGATTTCCAATATTAAGCGCTGGATTTATTTTTATGATAAGGAGTCTAAAGGTGAGATTTTTGTGAATAAATGTGCGGCTGAGATTTTGGCTGATTCAAAAAAATCGGCTAGTTTGCTTTTGGTGGGGGTGACAAAGATTTTAGGTGATTTTGAAAAGGGTGATATTATTAAAATCAAGGATCAGAATGGTAAATTTTTGGGTATTGGTAAATCGCAGTGGTCTTGTAACTCCGCAAAGAAAAATC
>JAHJTR010000033.1 GCA_018829865.1 Patescibacteria group bacterium
AACTGTTGGAGCAGAGTTGCACTCTGCTCCCTAACATTACGAAACGGAGTACAACTTCACTCCAACTTAACTGTTGGAGCAGAGTTGCACTCTGCTCCTTAACATTACGAAATGGAGTACAACTTCACTCCAACTTAACTGTTGGAGCAGAGTTGCACTCTGCTCCTTAACATTACGAAATGGAGTACAACTTCACTCCAACTTTGGGTTACAACTACACCTCCATCCCACCTCTTAATACCCGAAGCAAATCACCTCTCGCTTTTTGCAAACCACCGACAACATCATCCTCATACCGGCACATCCACAACTACCACCCCCACATCATCTTTCTTAGGCGCACATTTCATACACTCAGGAAAAGTATCATTATTCTCCCTATATTCAAATAAAGCCTTAGCAGAACCGTTAACATAATATCTTGCCCTAAACATTTGATCCCGCACCTTTTCCGCAATTTTTTTAAGAGCTTCTTTAGAATCAAGTCCCATAGTATCATCAAACAGCTCTTCACTGGTCAAGTTATCGGAGCAACCATCAGTCATCAACACCAATCTATCACCCGCCCTACACTCAATTTTAAAATACTCAAACTCACGCAATGAAAAATCATCACATCTACGAACAGATCTATATATCCTATTTCTAGTTTCAGAATACAAATATTTATCTCTCAATTTCGCTAGCGTCGCCTCATCAGCCCCATCTCTGACTTTTTTATCAATTTCTCTCTGATCCTCTGTATGATCATTCGTAATTTGAAGAATTTCACCGGTTTTACGCCGCAAAACAGCCCTACAATCTCCTTCACTAAAAACATTATAATATTTTTTGCCATTCTCCGCAGAAATATAACAAGCCGAGAAACAAGTTGCGGCCATCCTGTTAAGCCTTTTAGCAGTCATTCTTTTAAAACTTTCCCGCATCGCCTCCTCCATCTTCAAAAAAACTTCTTCCTCACTAAGATTTGCAATAAACGGCATCCTTTCAAGAAGAACATCCGTCAAAATATGAGCAACCCTACCCGCCCCGGGCCCGGACCCACCAACTCCATCCGCAACCACAAAAACATCTCGGGCACTAACACCAACTCTATCTTGATTTCCCCTATCATCATATTCTGCCCCATATGTATAAGCAGCATAATGATTCCCTTTAGCCGTCTCTCCCGTTATCATCGCATTTTCTAACGTTTCATAGCTACAATCCTTTCCATCTAAGACTGTACCATATTCATTTGAATTTTTAATATCATTCGTATCGGCACCATCTCTAAACCATGGACACCTATCTCTTAAAGTAGCTAAAAGACCCTCCAATAAATCATCAACTTTCAATCCATCTTCACCGAATTTAAATTCCGAGGCCAATCTTGTCCTACTCTCCGCATCAAAATAAATCAATTCCGTAAAATCACCAGTTAACTCATCAACTCCCAATGCAATTGCATTATAATTAATAAAATTCGCCCAATCAGGAAACTTAATTATAACAGCATCAATATAATCATATATCTCACATCCAAGATATTCAAACTCACTTAGCTTTTCCTGGATTTCAAACCTATCTCTATCCCCTTCAAAATCCTCCAATAATAATAAACCATCAATTTCTGACATTATTTAATAATTAATTGATAGACATATTTATAGCATATTACACAAATAAGTCAACCATTTATAATCCAATATAGCTTAAATCAATTCGATTACCCCGGTAACCCAAAATACTACCAATCAACCAAATCTTGCACAAAAAATCCGCTTGTACTACAATTAAACCACAATTTTTACCACCTCGAAAAACATGAATTTAAAACTCCTAAAAGAAGTTATAGTCCACATCAAAAAAACAATGAAATGCCCGCATTGCAAAACCACTTTTAGAGATAATAACATGCATATTATCGGTACTTTACCGGATGAAGCATTTTTTCAACTATATTGCCCTAAATGTAAGGCAAATCTACTCCTTCATACGGCAGTTGAAACTCATCGAAAACATCGCAAAATCACTACTCAAAAACACCACAGCATAATTGAGCCCGACACAATCAGCAAAGACGAGGTTTTGGATATGCATAACTTTCTCAAGACATTCGACGGCAATTTCAACAGTGCTTTCAAAAATCATAAATAAACAAAAATGAAAAAAATCATCGCAATTCTGGGCCTTATAGCCATTTTTAGCTCTTTTTCCGGTTGTAAATTGGAAGAATTAAAAAACGACATTTTAGGCATTAAACAAGATGTTGAAGAGAAAATTGATAATGTTAAGGAGGAAGTTGACCGCATCAGCAAAGAAGTCACCGACACCAAAAATAAAATTGAAGATAAATATGAAAAAGGCAAAAAAGTGCTCGAAGCCATCGATGAATTCGGCGCACCTTATGAAGGTGAAACAACAAGCCCTGCAGCTGAAATGGAAGCCGAAATCACCCCTGAACCAACATCATAGAAATGCTAAAATGTTCCCTCCACATACACACAACCGAAGAGCCTTATCATGTTCTTTTTTATAACGCCCACGAATTAATCGATGAGGCAAAAAAGCACAATTTTGATGTTTTAGCTTTTACATCCCACGATTTTCTGTTTTTCCCAAAGGAGATTACTGATTACGCCACAAAAAAAGATATAATTCTCCTTCCGGGCATCGAAAAAAAAATAGAAAAAAAGCACGTGGTAATCATCAATGCCACACCTGAAACCGAAAACATCAACAATTTTAAAGATTTACAAAATTATAAAACCAAAAACCCAAACACATTCATTTTTGCCGCCCATCCCTATTATCCGGGAAGCACAAATTACAAAAATCTCTTGAAGGAGAATTTAAAGTCATTCGACGCAATTGAGCTCTGCCATTATTACACAAAAAACTTCTTCAATTATAATAAAAAAGCTGAGCAATTAGCCAAAAAAGAGGGTAAACACATGATAGCAACTTCGGATGTCCATATTTTTGATCAATTAAATAAATCATACATTTTACTGAACTGCGAAAAAAATCCTCAACAAATACTAAAAGCTCTTAAAAAAGGGAATTATCAAAACATCTCAAATCCTCTCTCCCCCTTCGATTTTTTCAAAATCAGCATGGGCGTGTTGGTAATTACTCAAATCCCCAGCCATATCAAACAAATCTACTACCGGATGTTCCCAAAAAGGCGTAAAAAAGGTATAATATACAGAGAAAACATAGCAAATTTCGCAAAACAAAACAGAGGAGCAACCTCCTCAAAAATCCCCAAAAAAACAAAAAATGCAAAACTTCCTGCAAGGAATCAAAAAAAAGGCCCGAAAAAACCCCGCTAGAATAGTATTTCCTGAAGGATTTGAAGAAAGAGTTATTCAAGCCGTCGCTAAAATCGTCAAAGAGAAAACCGCTAAACCAATAGTAATCGGCAACTTAAGCGATATCAAAAAAAAGGCCAAAAAATTGGGCATTGCGCTCGACTTCATCAAAAAAATCGAAATCATCGATATTAAAAAATCCCCCGAACTGGTAAAAAAATTCGCAGACGAGTTTTTCAGATTAAGAAATCATAAAGGAGTCACAAAAGCCCAAGCAAAAAAAATCATTCAAGACATCAATTACTTCGGCACAATGATGGTCCATTTAGGTCTGGCAGATGGCATGATTAGTGGAACAACCTATTCAACCGCCGAAACAATCAGACCCGCCTTGCAAATTATCAAAACCAAAGAAAAATTTCACAAAGTATCCGGAATGTTTATCATGATTCACAAAAAACGCCTGATGCTTTTTGCCGATGCCGCAATCAACATCAACCCAAATTCCTACGATCTGGCCAATATCGCCATAGACACGGCCGAAAACGCCAAAAAATTCCGCATTAAGCCGCGAATTGCCATGTTGTCATTTTCTACGGCAGGCAGCGCAAAACACCCAATGGCAGCTAAAGTCAAAGAGGCAACAGCCATTATCAAAGATAAACGCCCCGACTTAATTGTCGATGGTGAAATGCAAGTGGATGCCGCACTTATACCTAGAGTTAGCCTCAAAAAATACCCCAAATCGATAGTTCCCGGCAACGCCAATATTCTGATTTTCCCCGACCTGAATTCCGGTAATATCGCCTATAAATTAGTTGAGAGATTAGGAGAAGCAAAAGCCATTGGCCCCATTTTACAAGGCCTTGGCAAACCAATAAATGATCTTTCACGAGGCTGCAAGTATCAGGATATAGTCAACTTAGCCGCTATCACAACCCTCGAAGCAAATGAGGAACCGCTGCGATAATCTCTTGCATAATTCATCTGAATTAACATTTAATAAAGAAAGATCCAAATAAATGATTATTCTCGTCATCAATTCCGGCTCATCCTCCCTCAAATTCAAAATCTTCAATAGTAAAGGCTGGAATTGCCTATACAAAGGAATCGTGGACGGTATTGGACTTAAATTATGCCATTTTGAAGGAAAAAATTATGTAAATGGAGCGAAAACAAGCAAGCAATCCTCCATCAAAAACCATCAAGAAGCGCTCAAATACAGCTTAGGTAGAATAATCGAATCGGCAGTAATTACAGATCTGAAAGACATAAAATCCGTAGGACACAGAGTGGTTCATGGAGGAGAAAAGTACTACAAGCCAACCAAAATCACAGCAACAGTAATCAAAACCCTCGAAAAACTGTCAGAATTAGCCCCCCTACATAATCCGGCAAACATCCAAGGAATCAAAGCCTGCCAAAAATTGCTGCCAAAGGCATCAAATATCGCAATTTTTGACACCGCATTTCATCACACAATGCCAAAAGAGGCTTATTTATACGCATTACCATACAAATTCTACAAAAACTATGACATTCGCCGATACGGATTTCACGGCACATCCCACAAATATGTATCGCAAGTGGCGCGAAAACTTCTCAAAAATAACAACAGAATAATAACCTGCCACATCGGCAACGGCTCAAGCATAGCAGCCATAAAAAACGGCAAATCAATCGACACATCAATGGGCTTCACCCCCTTAGAGGGCATCCCCATGGGCACACGCTGCGGCGACATAGACCCCGCAATAGTTTTTTATTTAATGGAGAAAAAACACTACACAACAGACCAAATAGACGACATCCTCAACAAAAAATCCGGACTAAAAGGCTTTTCAGGCATCTCACAAGACATGAGATTAATTTGGGAAAAAGTGAAAAAACAAGACGAGCACGCAATTTTAACTTTAAATCTACTCAGCTACCGCATCGCAAAATACATCTCAGCATACGCAAGCACTCTCAATGGAATCGATTCAATCGTCTTCACAGCAGGCATCGGCGAAAACGCCTGGTACTTGCGTGAAAACATCATAAACAGACTTAAATATTTACACATTAGTTTAAATAAAAGCGTAAACAAAGAAGCAATCTATCCAAAATCCCCAATCGAAATCTCAGACAAAAAATCAAAAGTAAAAATCTATGTTATCCCGACGAATGAAGAACTGGAAATCGCAAAACAAACTTTTTCTCAAATCAATCGAAAATAAGAAATCACTTTCTACACATTGCTATCATTAACGCCAGAATCAAAAGCTAACGTTATTTCAAAATACATACTTCTTAACGTCTCCTCAAATCTACTCTTAACAACCAAGTGTAATTCATCATTCTCTAATTGGCTAAACAAGCTATGTGTTGACTCTATCCACCCTTTTTTCGCTTCTTGAGACTTTATGTAATTATCAAGCCTTCTTACCCAAAATCTAATCATGTCAATTGAAGGAAACCCAGGGTTACGCTTGTAATATGTTTCAACAAAAAATTTAACAATTTTAAACAAACAAGCAGCTACCTGAGACTCAAAAAAAGGATGAACGATTTGATCAGCAAAAAAACCATCATTCCCATAAATAAAATCATGAAAATCAAGCGTATCATTAATAATATCATTAATTTTTCCACATAATTTTGAATCCTGCAAAAGCATTCCAATTCCAAACTCCGAGTTAATAATATTATCTGCTATACCTTTTATTATTTCCATCCTAGAAACGAAGACAGCAACTACTGAGGGTCTATTATTTTGCGGATTGATAAGAACAGCTCCATCATCACCAAAAACGGGAATAAATTCCGCCCAATTATCCACCGGCATTTCCTGAGCCTCACACACTTTAAAATAATTGGACAAACTCATTTCAACTTGAGCTTGAATCCATTCTAAATCAATCTCCTCATCGTTAAATAATGGACTAAAACAACCGGTAACAATTTCCATAATGTCTTTATAGCAGGCATCATATAATTTAGATGTATCCTCTTTTTGCTCAATTTCATTTCCTGCATTTCCATTTAAATCAGATCTTTCCCTCATATTTATTAATTCAAATTCCAAAAAACAAATTGTATAGTATATTTGATTTTTGTCAAACAAAATATATACTACTCCTCAATAAACAAAACCGGTAAACCCAAACCTTGTAACTAGACTTAATAAGAACAGTTATGATTAAATGTACACACAATTTCTTTCATTCAAATTATCACATCATGAAAAGCGATAATAAAAAAAATAACGAAGCGATCGACGAACTGGTCAAAAAAAGTCAGCAAGGTGATAAACAAGCTTTTTCACATTTGTACGATTTACTCATAAATTCAATCTATCGTTATGTTTATTTTAAAGCTACCGGACCCGATGTTGAAGATCTTGTAGAAGTTATATTCATCAAGATTTGGCAAAATCTCGACAAATACGAAAAAACCGAATATCAATTTACAACCTGGGCCTTTAAGATTGCCCACAACACAGTCATCGATCACTATAGAAAACACAGACCCCTTTATCCGCTCGACGAAACAATAATCATCGCCGATGATAATAAAGAAACAAATCCAAAGCTGCAAACTGAAAATTCCCTAAATAACAGCATAGTAAAAAAAGCATTAAACGAACTTAAAGATCCCTACAAACAAATTTTAGTTCTAAAATTCATCGAAGATTTATCAAACGAAGAAATAGCGGAAATTACCGGTAGATCCGAAGTCAGCATCAGAGTTACCAAATACAGAGGCCTCAAAAAATTAAGAGAAATACTAATCAAACATGGAATCAGCTGATTGTCTACATAAAGTAACAAAAATACAATCAAAACCGTTAGTAATTAATGAGACATCATATTAAAAAATGAACAAACTCCCCCT
>JAHJTR010000034.1 GCA_018829865.1 Patescibacteria group bacterium
CAAAAAGTTGGAGCAGGGCTACAGCCCTGGTCCATTAGCCAGAGCTGGAGCAGGATTGCATGTAAAAGTTGGAGCAGGATTGCATCCTGGTCCATTAGCATCGAAGCTAAAGCAGAGTTACACGAAAAGTTGGAGCAGAGTTGCACTCTGCTCCACATCAATAAAAAATCACCCCGCAATTAAAATGCCCAAAAAATACAAAATAGCAGTCCTAGCCTCAACAAACGGCACCGACCTGCAAGCAATCATCGATGAAATCGACGCCGGCACACTCACCGTCGATCTAACCTGCGTCATCTCAAACGTACAAGCCTGCGGCGCCCTAAAAAAAGCCCAATCTGCAAATGTGCCGGCCCTATTTATCGACCCCAAACCGGCCACCGAATCAAACACCTCATCCGATTCCCAAGCTCCCCCCAAACTAACCCGCGAAGAATACGACAAAAAAGTCGCCCAAAAACTCGACGAATACAAAGTCGACTTGATCGTTTTAGTCGGCTACATGCGCCTCTTCAGCCCCTGGTTCATCCATAAATACCCCCGCAAAATCATCAACATCCACCCCTCCCTCCTCCCCGAATTCCCGGGAATGGACCTAGACGTCCACAGCGCAGTCATCAAAGCCGGCCGCAAAAAATCCGGCATGACCATCCACTTTGTCGACGAAGGAATGGACACAGGCGAAATAATTTTACAAAAGGAAGTCGAACTCTCCCCCGATGAAACCCCTGAAAGCCTCAAAGAAAAAGTTCAAAATTTGGAAAAGGAATGGTACCCACAGGTAATCCGCATGTTCCGGCAAGGCGAGATTAAATAATTATCATCAGCCCCGCACAAAGAGCCTAAAAAACAAATCAGGTTTATTTAAGCTCTAAAGTTAAAGTTGGAGCAGAGTTGCACTCTGAAGTTGGAGCAGAGTTGCACTCTGCTCCAAAACGTTAAGAAACGGAGTACAACTCCGTTCCAGCAAAAAGCAAAAGTTGGAGCAGGGCTACAGCCCTGCTCCTTTCAAGCCCCAAATACCAACAAACTCGCTCGTCAACAAAAGATCTAAAACCCCAATCTCAACTCTATGAACACAATAGCCCCCTAAGATTCTTCTCTATTTTTTTTCTGCTACCGTCACCTTTAGAACCAAATTGATTAATCCATTTTTTAACAGCCGTCTCAACCTCCGCTTTTTCCTCTTCATTAGGCTCCCCGGCAGGAGCCACCCCAATCAGAGCCTGATAAATTATAGCTAATTGTTTTTGTTGACCACATTCCTTCGCTATTTTATACAAATCAACACCTCTTTTATAAAGAAGTTTTTGAAGTATTACAATCGATCCATTAGAAGACAAATTTTTCATTTCAGCAGAAGCTTCAGGTTTAGCCTCCGGTTTAGTTTCAGGATGTGATTCAACCTCAGGTTCAGCAACAACTACCCGCTCCGGTTTAGCCTCAGTCAGTTTCTCTATCGCAGGTTCTTTCTCAGCCTCAGGTATTTGCTCAGCCCCTCCATCATTGACTCCTCCCTCATTAATTTCCGGTCCGCTTTCAGGAGTAAGTTCAGCTCCCCCATCAGCAGATCTTTCAGGTACAGATTCCTTTATTACAGGCTCAATAGTCTTTTCTTCTTCTTCAACTTCAGCAGTCGATTCCCCAGATTTTTCCGGATTGACCTCATCTCTAACCTCAGCTTTTCCGGAAGTATCCGCTTTTTTCTCAGCACCTAGAGTAGCAGATCTCTCAGGTACAGATTTTCCGTCCAATTCAACCGCTTTTTCAGACACACTTTCCACTCCAACCTCAACAGTTGGTTCCGGCCCATGCTCAGGCACAGTCTCCAATCCACCATCAGGATTCAATTCCGGACCAGACTCAGGCTTCACCCTTGCATCTACCGGTGAAATCCCCCTATCCGGAGCTAATACACCACCATCTTTTCCTTGTTTCTCCCCGTCACTTGCAGGATCAGGTGTTCTCTCTTCTCCACCATCACTCACAACTTCTTGAGCAAAAACAGGCTCAGAAGCAGTTCCAGTCTCAGAACGAACTCCCCCATCAGCAGCTTTCTCCGATCGGAAAGCCTCCCATTTATAAATTTGATTATCCCTTTCAGCGCCCCCATCAGCAATCTGTCTACCATCACTAATCCCCGCATTCTCATCCCTTAATTCTTGTTCACCGGTTGTCATTCCCAGCAATCCGGATTTGCGTAAAGCCGCTTGAGTAGCCTTCCTCACAATATCCCTAATGGTCGGCTCCGACATTTGCGGAGGGCGTCTCAGTCTTGCTTTCGGTGCTACATTCATTCGTGATACCTCTCTTGGCTGAAGACCACCCCGAGCAGCAGTCATTCCGGCATCGCGCGCACCGCTTTCTTTACCTCTTGAACCACTAAATATCAAGGACAATTGGTCATAATATTTAATTGTAGGAGCAGCAATTACTAATGCAACAAGAGTAACAACCAAACCTCTGATTTTTGAAGGGCTTTGTTCTTCTTTATCCTTCATCATCTCTGTAGCAAGCAACCTCAGCACAATAGTTATGCCCCCAGATCCACACAAATCCAAAGCACCTTCCGCCACAAGATGCGCAAAATCAGCATCCAAACCTGCACCTTGCAGATGAATACTAATAAAATCAAAAACAAGTCTACCGGTACTAACATCTTCAAAGTTGGCAGTTATATAACCAATAATATTCTTAGCATTCTCTTCAACTAAATATTGCAAATACTTATTAATAAGGGCCTGCTTTTTCTCCACAGATAATCCCACAGACACTTTCTGCACTACATTTAATAACAATTTACTGCTAATCAAGTCCGTATCAATTCCCCACTTATTTTGCTCATGCTTCTCCTTCAAGTCTCTTTCCAATTCTGCCATTACGTCTTTCCCCTCCAGATCAATACTCGCACTACTATAATCATCACGTATAAAATCAACTGCGTCATTAGGATGATTCAATGATAAATTTAATTCCAAATCCAATTTAAGTTCTGCTATTCCATCCTCTTCCCTCTCTAACGCAGCACCTTCTATAGTAAATCTTGGGTACTTCTTCTTCCACGCAGAAAGTATTTTCTTTTTTTCCTTAGGAGATATAGCGGCTTTTCTGTCAGCCTCAGCTACTTTTCCCACTTCATTCTTCCTAGTAATTCTCCCTACTATGTCTATTTTTTTCTCAACCCACTTACCTGTCTCTAGCATTTCCTTCAATTCAATCGCAATCGAGATCCTTTTTTCTTCCTCACTGTAATTTATGATCAAGTCAACAATTTTATCAATAAAATGCTTCATTTTTGGAAATGCAGCGGAATATTCCTCAAGAATACCGATAAAGGATTCTTCATCGACTCTATCAATACTTGATTTATAATCACTCTCGCGAATTTTTATCAATATCTCCTCTCTATTGCCTGTAAAAACAGGGGGAATAGCCAGATTTACAACCGCTTTTCCCACTTTGCCCAATATGTTTTTTACAACTGAGTGTAAAGTAGAGTTAGGATTCTCAAGTTGCCTTAAGCCAATTAAATACTTTAATTGACTTAACCTTTCAAGATATTGTTTTTTTCTGTCATCAGTTTCAGAATCTACCGGCCTTACAAGCGGCAACCCATGTGTATCTTTTTCCCTAGACCCATTTATATCTTTCTCCATAATATTTAATTAAATAACAGGAGATTTATTATATCCAATTTGGACATTTTGGCAAGTTATTGTATGAATTTAGCAAGGCGCAATCTACTCCTCTAATAAACAATCCATTTCAGCAACCGTAATTGTATTAAATAACCCTTTATTTCAAATCAAAGTGTTTCTTAAGGTATCTCTTTATATCTTCCCCATCAGAGCCATCCACCTTCCCAATATATCTAAGCAGCCTCTTATAATCAAAAGAGCTAATATATTGAACTTTGATAACGGAATCCAATTGCAGATTATTTGATTTGCTTCGTTTAATCAGTATATCATCAGCCATTTTATTGTTCGTATTACTTGTAAGGGCCATAAACGAGATCAGATTCGATTTTCCAATAGTTTTATTAGAGGAGATAACAACGCCCGGCCTGTTATTCCTAAACTCATGCCCTACACTCGGGCTCCATTGCAGATAAAATAAATCGCCTTGTTCCGGATTTTTCATATTTACTGTGGTAATGACATATAATAATCATCTTCTTTTTGCGTAGTTTTAGGCAGTGATTCATGCATATCTTTCGCCCCCGCATCAAGAAAAGCCTGAAGCCTATTTGGCGTTTTCATGACTAAAACCACAGTTCCATTTATAATATATTCTTTAAGATCACTCTCATGAATATAAATAGGAGGAATATTCTCAGTGGAGTCAGAACATAAAACAATCCTCTGATTTTTTTCATCTTTAAAAAAGTGTTTTATATTGGCACATCCATCAATAATCGATACAACGCAGTCGTTGTTTTTCGGAACAGTTCTTTTTCCATCGATAATCACATAGTCACCTTCTTCAATATTATCCCCATTCACATTGCATCGGTTCATAGATGGGCCAACCGCCATAAGTGCAAATAATTTTTGAGTCTTTTTCATAAGTTTTGAACCAAGAATTGCCGGAGAGACACTAAGATGCCCACTGGGAGTTTCATTAGCAAAAAGCAAAGCTTCCCCGCAGTTTGCCGAACCGAGAATTGGGATAGGGATAAGATTTGACTCGTTTTTCACCCCACTTTTGATCCGCGATATGGTTTTTTTATTCTTATCAATTCTAATAAGCCCCCTTTTCGCCAGCTGCTGCAGATGATGTTTTATATTTTGAGCACTATTTCCCCCGGGGATTAGAGCACTTATTTTACGATAAGACAAATCTCCGATATTTTGAGCAGTAATGAGATCCAGCAGTTGTTTTTGAGTTGAATGCATAATTTTTAAGTAAATCGACATAACAAACTTAACACTTTACATTGTAGACAATATTCATTATGTTGGCAATGAAATTTTATCTAATAATTTATTTTTATGAAGAGAAGGATAGTTAAAGATTTTAAAACAATTCTAAAAGACATGGAGCCAACAGTAAAGAATCTAAAGCCCTTACTAGTGGGTCGAGAAATTGAAAATTTTTCTCTTAGACCTAGGGAAGTATGGGGAAATTGGTTACTCTGCGCTGTATTGCAAAAAATTCACAATATAGAAATTACTTTCGGTGATGACAATGAAACTGATGGTATTATTTTAAACAAGGTTACTGGTGGCTGGATACAAACTGAACATGTATCAGCGCTAGATGTTCCAACCAAGAATCATATACCAAAAGGTGAAGAGCGCATAATTCAAGCTATAAACAAAAAAATAGACAAAGGCCCTGAATATGCGAAGAATAAAATTTTAGTAGTTTTCTTCGATGGCGCGGGAAAGTGGTATAGAAATAAGGTTAGAGAGAGTATTAATGGTAGACACAACTTCATGTCTATTTTTGCGATTGGATTATTAACCTCAGATAAAAATGGATATGCATACTCGATCACTGATTTTTATGAAAATTCGTCAATTTCTTACAAGGTGACGATTAACTCGTCGTTTAGTGATTGGTTTGTGACCAAAATGAATTAAAAGAGAAAATATATTACACACCAAACCTCCCCTACCTATAATTAGTAAACTGCACCGGCACAGTCACCTCCTCGCTCTCCTTAACCATTTTCATTGCCGCCTGCAAATCATCCTTCTTAGCCGAACTCACCCTCACGCAAGCCCCCTGAATCGCCGATTTCACCTTCGGAAAACCATCACGAATCAATTTACTGATTATCTTCGCATTATCCTGATCCAGCGCCTTAATCAAAGTCACATCCTGCTTCACATTCCCATTACTCGTCGGCTCAACCTTCCCCAAATCCAAAATCTTCGGACTCACCCCCCGATTAATCAATTTCTGCGTCAGCACCGAATGAATCGCCGTCAGCTTAAAATCGCTCACCGCCTCCAAATGAATTTTCTCATCAGTCAGCTCAATCTCAGTGTGTTCCCCTTTAAAGTCATATCTGGTTGCAACTTCCTTTTTAACCTGATCAACAGCATTTCTCAGCTCCTGCATATCAAATTCCGAAACAATATCAAACGATGAATCTTTAGCCATATTTTTTTATAATTATAGGAGTAAGTCAGCAAAAATTTTATGCGAAAAGACCCACTTTGGCAAATCCGCCTGCAAAACAAGTAATCACTCTCGCTTCATCAAACCTCAATC
This sequence comes from Patescibacteria group bacterium, assembly GCA_018829865.1. Classification (GTDB taxonomy): domain Bacteria; phylum Patescibacteriota; class Gracilibacteria; order UBA1369; family JAHJTR01; genus JAHJTR01. The sequence goes on from JAHJTR010000034.1 coordinate 6,226, forward strand.
ACTTCCAAATGCCCTTTATCAGCATATTCAATTATTTTCTTGTCAGCAGTAACCAATTTGGCATTAAGATGCCTCGCCGTTGCCACAATAATTCTATCAGCCGGATCCCCATGGAATTTCCCAGGTAGCTTATAAGTATCAACAGCAATATCCGTATTTAAGTTTATTAACTTTATATTAGTTAGTTTTAAAGCATCATTAATCCATGTTTTTAAGTTTTTATCAGAAACAATCCTTTTTTTCGCAGCCAGCATAGATATTTCCCACAATGAAATCGAAGCCATTCGCAGTCCGGATTTCTTTTGTTCCTTTTTTAGAAAATCGACTATTTCAGAATTCCCAAGCCTTTTATCTGCTTTTAGAAACCAAAGCCAAATATGTGTATCAATTATAATCATATATTTTCTTGGTCACCTGTCCATTTTACATCAATCGGTGAAACAATATCTCCCTTAATTATTAAGGTGTCTTTCATACAGCCAAAACAAGATTTCATTTGTTTCTTCTTATACGGAGCAAGTTTAGCAATAGGCTTCCCATACTTAGTTATCACAATTTCCATATTTTCATCTTTCACTTTATCCATAAGCTTCAAACATTTAGATTTAAATTCACCGGCAGGTATTTGCATTGCATTTAAAATAATATGACCATAGTCACATTATAGTCAAGATTTCCAAATACTACAAACTAAAAACAAAATACCACCTTAGTATTAAGATTTTATTAAAAAAACATAAAATAATTAAATTCATAGCACATCCTGCTCCCCTCCCCATCTCCTCATCCCAAATTTCCCCTTCCCTCTTCATAATTTCACCTTTAATATGTCTTTGCATTTATAGTTTATCCACAAAAATATGTCCACATACGAAGAAGCCGGCGTCAACATTGCCAAAGGTGATTCAGCCTCCAAATCAGCATACGCAGCAGCCAAGGCAACTTTCTCATCTCGCCAGGGTGTAATTGGTAGTCCTGTTGTTTTAGAAGGAGGATTTACCGGCCTCTTGGATTTCGGAGATTTCTATGTAGTCCAAAATAACGACGGCATCGGCACAAAAACCGAAATAGCTCGCGCCATAAAAAAATACGACACAATCGGCTACGATCTTTTAGCCATGGTTGCCGACGACGCGGTTTGTGTAGGATCGGAAGTAGTTTCAATCTCCAACACCTTCGATGTCGATAAAGTAAACGAAGAAGAAATCATCCCCGCAATGGAAGGCCTAAAAAACGCCTGCATCGAACAAAAAATAGTCATCCCGGGTGGCGAAATCGCCGAGCTGGGCAGCATGTCTAACGGATTAATTTGGAATTCCACCTGCGTCGGCGTTTTAGAAAAAGATAAATTTATTGACGGCAGCAAAATCAAAGCGGGCGACAAAGTTATCGGCCTCAAAAGTCAAGGTTTCAGATCAAACGGTTTTTCCCTCGTCCGTCACATCCTCAAAAATAATTTAGGCGACAATTGGTATAATGAAATTTTTGAAGCGGGTAAAACCTGGGGCGAAGTGACTCTAACTCCTGCCCTCATCTATCACAATTCAATCCTAAAAATAACCGGAAGATTTAAAGAGCAGAGAAAAATTGACGTTCACGGAATAGTCCACGTCACGGGCGGCGGAATCGGCAATAATTTAAAACGCATCTTAAAAAATAAAAACCTCGGCGCCAACCTAACCGATATGTTCGCGCCACACAGCGCAATGCTCAAACTCCAAGAAATCGGCAAAGTCGAAGACAAAGAAGCCTACAAAACCTGGAATATGGGAACAGGCATGTTGATAATTGTCGATGAAAATGATACGGAAGAGACAATTTCACTCCTTAAAGAATCAGACATTGCATCTCAAGTTATCGGTGATATTATTGAAGGAGAAAAAGTCACATTAGCAAGCAAAGGTCACTTTAGCTCAGAAAAAAAAATTGAGTTTTAGAAAAAACAAAAACAAAATTTCTCACAAAAGAATATGAAAAAAATACAAACTCAATTAATCGTTATTTTATTATTAATTGGCTTATTACCTGTTTTGATCGTTGGCTACATTTTTCTTTCAACTACCCAAGATGCGATAAGACAAGACAGATCTGACCAATTATACTCAATCGCACAAAAAACGTCACATGCGATTTCTTGGGGACTGGAAGAGCAAAAAGAAAAAATTAGAATAGTTGGAGACATTGATCTTTTTCAGGATGCCTTGACTGCCGATTCATTATC
>JAHJTR010000003.1 GCA_018829865.1 Patescibacteria group bacterium
CTTCCCATAGTATCAACAAATTGCTACACTTTCACCTAGTCATAGCCAAAATAATCTAAGCTAAACCAATGACACAGCCACATTTCCCCGGACAAAAAGAGGGTGAGCGCATTCAACTGATTATCCGCAAACACTGGATTATCTATCTGTTTTTTTCATTTAAATTTATTCTCACGCTCATCGCCCCAATCGGCATTATGTCTGCCCTCACAATCTATAAAATAATTCCCGCGGGATATTTATCAATTTCCTGGTCTTTTTTCCTCCTCTACCTTTTATACGGCTACCTCATCGTTTTTATTCAGTGGTTAAATGAGGAGTTAGACACCGTAATCATCACCAACGAGCGCATCATCAATGTAGACCAAATAAGTTTTATGCACCGCCAAATTGCCGAGACATCTCTAGCTCACCTTTCTGACGTAAGAGGTCAACAAAAGGGGATATGGGCCGATTTATTAAATTATGGAATGGTAGAGATGCAAAGCGGCGCCGATCAAACAATTTCTAAAATATTTTACGTACCAAAACCGTTCAAAGTCGCCGAAAAAGTCTTGGGGCTAAGAAACGACTTCTTTATTAAACATAGCAGTGTAGACAGCCTAAAAGACAATAGCGAAGCAGGTCAGGCCAATGCAGGGCACGTCTTTGATCAATCTCCTAAAAACACTCACACAGAGGATCATTCAGAGCAAAGAGAGAACAAGCAACAGTGGCGGCACGATGCACCAAAAGACAACACACTGCCCAATCAATCATCAGATAACTTTCATTCACAATGATTTTAGATCCACTAAATTTAAGTATAGTCGCCGGTTTAATAATTCTATTACTGTCAAATCTCGCTCTGGCAAACAGTTTATTCTCGCTCAAAAAAAATATTAAACAAAGCTGGCAGACAATTATAAATGCTTTCGACACACGCACCGATCTGATTCCTCTGTTAATCACAACTTTTACGGAATACAAAAAATTCGACAAAAAATCGCTAAGCAGTCTCATTAAAAGCAAAAACGATTCTTATATAATCAAGGAAGTTAATAAAAAATTCGCTATTGAGAGCAAAATTGACGATTTTATAGATAAAATTATTGAGGAAGGTAAAAGATCAAAAAAATTGAGTGCAGATGTCGATTTTTTAGAATTGATCGGTTTATTTGAAGAAAGCAAAAACGAGATAAGAAGTTTAATAAACAGTCACAACGAACTAACCGAAAACTACAATCACAATTTAAAAAGCTTCTACGCCATACTAATCCGCCCGATTATCGGCTGGCGGGGGGTAAAGACACTGCCGATCAAATAAGTCCAAGATAAGTAACAACTCACTGAGAGGCAAAAAGGGCTTGCAAAAATAGTAGGTAGAATTATTGCATTAAGATAGGTATTAGTTTATAATATACAAAATGCCTTAATATCAATACAATACAAATAAAAAATGGGACTTTCTAAAAAACCTGGTTTTCAGCCAAAATTAGAGACGAACAAGCAGCAAACCCCAACGCCTTTGCAGCGAAAAGGGATATTAAATGATGCGCGCAAAGATCGCTTAAGAGTTGCTTTGCTTTCCAATGCTGAGGCCTTAAAAAAAGCAAAAAACTTTGCTAATCTAACTAAACCTCAGCAGAAAAAACTATTAAAAAAACTTACTGTAGCTCAGTTTAATCGCGGTTTTGGATGGCAATGCAGAAAGGTAATTGCACATGTCGCAGCTCCCTTTAATAATGACTATTTTACTACTGGAGAGATCAGTCAGCTAATGCAAAAAATTACTGATGATGTTAGCAAGAATAAATTGAAGTATCCGGATATTATTCGACTATATGGCAGTGAAATATCATTTATTGCGGGCACTAGTCCTAGTAAACAATTAGCGGTATATGCAATGTATTTGTTACGAACAAAATATAGCAATGTAAGGAGTGCGCCAAGTAGACTTAAGAAAAAGGCTGGTTCTACGGCAGATACCAAGGTTAAAAAACCCACTGCGGCCCCAAGGGCTGTTCCTAAAAAACCCAAAACACCTCAGTTAAGAAAAAATGCTCCATCCGAATGGTTGCGACTTTTAAAAAATAATCGCAAGGAATTATTAAGTGCACTTTTTAAGAAAAGCGATTTGCGAGCTTTCTTTATGGATCGATCGCTTAGTGCAAATATGTATTTTAGGTTTAAGGAGGAGGTCCTCCATGATGGTAAATCAAGAAAACTAAAAAAAGACGACAATAATTTACATTTTCATCTTATGGCCAATAAGGATATTGATCGCGTTACAGGTATGTCTGATTTAGTAAGGGTTATAAGACTAGATAGAACATTGTTATATGAGGAAATAATAAAAAAAATTGCGAATAAGTATGGGAAAAAACGGAAGGCTAATCAAAAGGTAATGTTCTTGTTAGGACGTCAAGCCAACAGACAGTTTAATGCGAGGGCTAAAATGGCTAAAATGTCAACGGACCATTATAAACGTAAAATATATAATCCTATGGTTTCCGGTTTAAAAAAACTTGTGCAATGCTCACCTAAAGGTGTTGTTGTTTATATAATGACCAATTCTCTGGCAAAACCGGATAGCCTAACCCCACTAATCCCAAGTCGTTTAAAAGAGATACTTAAAGCGGCCGGAGTGAAATATAAATTTATAGCATCCAAATAAGCTATATTTACTTAGTCAAGCAAAGACTTTTTTTCATGTTTAAAAGCATCTCTATAATATTTGTAAAATCACCAAATTATTGCAACCGTCAGAAAATACATTAAACTAGCATTGCATTTTTTGTTGATGACCTCTTTATGCTGTAGAATGGAGCACATATGTCGTTGTTCAATTTTATTGATTTGTTTTGATACAAATGCCCAAATACCTAATTAAAACCTACGGTTGCCAAATGAATTACTCTGACACTGAGCGCATTGCCAGTATATTGGATGAAATCGGATTTAAGGAATGCAAAACCGAAAAAGCCGCTGACCTGATAATTTTCAACACCTGCTCGGTTAAGCAAAATGCAGAGAACAGAATTTTTGGACAAATGCTCAAAATGCAGAAGCTACGCAACTCCAATAAAGATTTAGTAGTAGCAATAACCGGCTGCATGGTGCGCAGATCAAGCCACAAACAATCAGAAAAACCTGATAAATTGATAAAAAAACTCAATCAGCTGGATCTGGTTTTTAAGATTCGAGACCTACCAAGTCTCCCAAAACTAATTAAAGAAATTCGGCCAAAATGGTTTACATCATCTCAAAATAAGTCAGATAATCTAGCGCAGGGCGAAGTCGAAACTAAAGTTAGAGCAGGCCTACCCAAAGTTAGAGCAGGCCTACCCAATGTTGGAGCAGGGCTACAGCCCTGCTCCTCAAAGTTGGAGCAGAGCCCAAAGCCAAAGTTGGAGCAGAATCAAATGTTGGAAAAGTTGGAGCAGAGTTGCACTCTGCTCCAAAACGTTACGAAGCGGAGTACAACTCCGCTCCATCTACAACTGCAACCAAAAGTTGGAGCAGGATTGCATCCTGCTCCAAAACACCCCAACTCAACCCCATCACTAACCGAATACCGTGATTATTTCAAAACAAAACCCAAATACGCCTCAAAGTTCCAAGCCTTCGTCCCCATAATGACCGGCTGCGATAAGTTCTGCAGCTACTGCATAGTCCCATTCAGCCGCGGCCGAGAGCAAAGCCGCCCTATGGAAGATATTATCAGTGAATGCAAAAATTTAGTCGAAAGCGGCTGCAAAGAAATCACTCTTCTTGGCCAAAATGTCGATTCATACGGCTTAAGCCCAATTGATTTCGATTCCGGCAAATTTAATCTACAGCAGCGCCAAAAACTTGGCCTGCGCACAAACTTAAAAAATCCTCCATTCGTCAAACTCCTAAAAAAACTAGACCAGCTAAAAACCAAGGGGTTATGCCGTCTCCGCTACACCTCCCCCCATCCATACGATATGTCGGAAGACCTTATTAAAGCCCACACTCAACTAAAGACACTTTGCGAGCATATTCATCTGCCGATTCAAAGTGGAGATAATGAAATACTTAAGAGAATGAACAGGCACTATACAGTGGAGCATTATTTGGATCTGATTAAAAAAATCAGAAAAGCCTTACCAAATATCGGATTAACCACAGATATTATCGTCGGCTTCCCTGGTGAGACGGAAGAGCAATTCGAAAACACCTACAAACTGGCCGAAAAAGTGCGCTGGAATATGATTTTTAATTCACGCTATTCACCGCGCAGAGGCACCTATTCAGCCGATAAACTAAAAGATGACGTACCGGCAAAAGAAAAAGCCCGCCGCTGGCACAAGCTAAACGATCTACTCAAAGTCTGCTCCGAAGAAAAAAATCAAAGCTTTTTAGGCAAAAAAGTAAACGTTTTAGTCGAAACCTGCAAAGACGGCACCTGCCTCGGCCGCAGCAGAGAATATATTGAAGTCCAATTCCCGGGAACAAAGGCTTTAATAGGGCAAGAAGTTGATGTAACTGTAAAACAAGCACATACTTGGGTGCTGGAGGGAAGAATGGGTTCGTAATTATATTAATAATCTTTAAACACATCAAGTATATTATTGGCCAGTCCTTCAAATTCAGCGCAGGCTTTTTTATGTAATTCTTGTGTTCCCTGTAAGTTTAATTCTTTTACTTTGCTATTATTAAACTCTGATACCGCTAAATTATTATCCATAGAAATTGCAGTCAACTGTCCATAGTCCTGCAAGTTGTACAAAGGAGTTTTCCAGCTTTTTTCAACCATTCCATTTCTAGAATGTTTTTCTGACAAATACTTTTTTACTTCATTGGGAATTTTCTCAAGCCATTCTCTCTGTCTTTTTACAACTTTTTCACCATAAACATTAAAAGAATTGATTACATATCCGATAAACAAAGCTGTTGCTTGCAATAAATGATCTTGCGGAGTACTTCCAGCTACGGCTTTCGCCGTATTTTTCCATTGTTTTTCCCATTGTTCAAATACAGTCCCAAGATTTTCTATCCCCTGTACGCTAAAACTATCAGCCATCATAGGGACAAGAAAATAGTCCGCCCCAAGAAATATAATTCTATTCAAAATACCTAGACTGGGCGACGTATCTATAATAAAAATATCAATCCCTTCGTCCATACCCTTTTTATTCAAAAAACGGTATATAGAACTTGTATCTGAATATCCACGCATGTTGCCGCTGGTTGCATCCAAATAACCATTCGTTATAAGGTTTTCAAATAACGAAAGTTTAATATCTCCGGGCAATATATGTAAATTTTCTCTTACATCTGAAAAATCAACATTAAAATCAATATCACCAGCCCCTTCTATCTTAGGCTTCAAAACGTCATAAATAGTTTTTTGACTTTTAGAAAATAGATTGTCTTCATAAAAACCACCTCCAAGCGTCAAAAGAGTTAAATTGCATTGGGGGTCAAGATCTATAAGTACCGTTTTATACCCTTTTTTTGCAAATTCTATACCACAATGAAACGATAAGGTGGTTTTTCCAACTCCACCTTTATTGTTACAAAAAACGACTTTTTTTGTTCTTGGAAACTTCATTTTTATACATTAATTTACGCAACCTCATAATACCATTTATAAAAACAATTTCAATAAATAAGTATTGTCTCAGCCTTTAGTTTGAGACAATGCATGGCTTGTCATAACAGTATAATCAGAGTAATTACTACCCCAAAACCGCCTTAACCCTCCTAACCCCCGAACTACTCGACTGCTCTTTCTTAATCGTAAACCGCCCAAGCATCCCAGTCTTTTCAACATGCGGCCCCCCACAAATCTCCTTCGAAAAATCACCAATAGCATAAACCTTCACATTATCGCCATATTTGCTTTCAAAAAGCCCAATCGCCCCAGCCGCTTTAGCTTCTTCAACAGTCATCTCACTCACAATAACCGGCATATCTTTCGCAATCTGCTCATTCACCATATCTTCAACCTGCTTAATCTGCTCAGGCGTCATTTTATCCGGATGACAAAAATCAAAACGCAGTCTGTCAGCCGTAATATTGCTACCCCTCTGCTCAACATGATCGCCCAGCACATTCCTAAGCGCCTGATGAAGCAAATGAGTCGCCGTATGCAAAGCCGTAGTTTTCTCGCTATCATCCGCCAGCCCTCCTTTAAATTTATTCTCAGCCCCCTGCCGAGATAACTCCTGATGTTTTTCATAAGCGGCATTAAAGCCTTCAGTATCAACCTCAAGCCCATTCTCAGCCGCAAGCTCCTTAGTCATTTCCAGCGGATACCCATAAGTATCATAAAGCCTAAAAGCCAGCCTGCCACTCAAAATATTCTGATTACCTTTTTGCAAATTTGGTAGGAGTTTTTCAAACTCCCGCTCCCCAGCCACAAGCGCCTTCTTAAATTTCTCCTCCTCTTTGCTCATCTCACCCAAAATCAGCTCGCGATTTTGCTCAAGCTCAGGGTAAACATCGCTATAATCGGCAATAACCTGCGCCGCAACATCACTACAAAACCCCTCATTAGCCCAAAGTTTAAACCCATGCCGAATCGCCCTCCGAATCAGCCTGCGCAAAATATATCCCTGATCAGTATTCGAAGGCGTAATTTTATCAGCCATCAAAAAAGTCGCCGCCCGCAAATGATCAGCCACAATCCGAATCGATTGAGTTTCAGTCTCATCATCAATATCCTCGCGATCAGTAATATTCTCATGAATTTTCCCAATTATCCCCTCAAATAATTCCGTTTCAAAAACAGAGTCCTTACCCTGCAGCATCGCAGTAACCCTTTCCAGCCCAAAACCCGTATCCACGTTTTTTTGTTTAAGGGAGGAGTATAAACCGTCTGCCCCTTTATTATATTCCATAAAAACATCATTCCAAATCTCAACATATCGCCCACACTCACACGCCGGCCCTAGGCTGGCACACTTCTCGCATTCAGCAACCTTATCATTTATAACAAACATCTCAGTATCCGGCCCACAAGGTCCGGTCAAGCCCGCAGGCCCCCACCAGTTCTCCTTCTTCCCGAAAAAAAATATTTTCATCGAATGGTCAGATCCCTGCCCGTCCCATCTTTCAAACCCCAATTCTTCCCAAGTTTTAGCCGCTTCTTCATCCCTACCCGCATCCTCGTCGCCGGCAAAACAACTCACACAAAGTTTTTCTTTCTCAATCCCAAGCCCGCCGCTCTCAGTTTCTCCCGTCAAAAACTCATAACTAAGTTTAATCGCCTCCTCCTTAAAATAATCACCAAGCGACCAATTACCCATCATTTCAAAAAACGTCAAATGCGTTAAATCTCCTACCTCATCAATATCATCGGTGCGCAAACATTTCTGGCAATCAACCAAACGCCTACCCGCAGGATGCTCTTGCCCCAGTAAATAGGGGACAAGCGGATGCATGCCAGCAGTTGTAAAAAGCACAGTAGGATCATTTTCCGGAATCAAAGAAGCACCTGGAATCTGTTTATGATCATTTTTAACGAAAAAATCAATATATTTTTGGCGGATTTCTTTAGCTTTCATATTAAAAAATTAAGCGTAAGTGCTGCTATTTTAAGCGAAACACCCTGCAAAAACAATGGATTAACATTTTATTTTATGAGATATTTAGGCACACACTCATATAAAAATCTAAATATGTCCAAAAGAAAACGCAAAGATCACCCTAGTATTATCAATCGAAATGAAGAAATAAAAGAGAAAAAAAGCACCATGAAGCGCAAAATTGCAGGAGTGGCCCTCATTATCACCGGCCTGATTATTATCGGTTTTATCGGATTTTTTTTGATGCTCAAGATTTTCTCAGCCCCCAGAATCGCCAATCTCCTCCCCCTAAAAGATACAATTGCTCTTGTTGAAACAGATATAAGCGGTATTAACGGTCAATTCGACTATTTATTGCGTTTAACTCAGGATTCGCCGGCATACAGCAAAGAAAACTTCATCAATCATCTTTACGAAAAATATGAAATCGATTTTTATAAAGAAATCAGCCCTTGGATTGGTGGGCGACATGGGGCGGCGCTAATAAAAGGCGGCAATGAGATTAACGAGGTTTATTTTATTGAGTCACGCGACCACGATCAGACACTTGAGTTTCTCAAAAAATATCAAATGACTCATCCGGATGACGCGATAGTTGCGAGTAATTACCGGGGTTACGACATCTACTCCTACAAAATGAGCAACAATCTAAAATTTTTCTTCGCCAAAAAATATTTAATTATCAGTAACCAAAAAGAGCCGCTTCAGCAGATAATTAATGTACTTACGCACGAAAGTGATAGTCTGGATTCAAGTCGCGATTATCGCACTATAATCACAAATACCAACCGTGATCATTTGGCATTTGCCTATTTGGATGTGCAAAATGGACTCGGCTATATCGTAAAAAATCCCAAATATGCCAAGATGCTCGGGCGTGAGATTAGCCTTTATATGCCTCTCCTAAAAATTTATAAGCAGCTCGGAGTTTCAATTTCCGCTGAGGGTAACGGCATCAAAGTTCAAACGTACACTTCGGTTGATAAAGAATCGCTCAAAGATAATATTTATTTTCGCTATGATTCAAAATATAACGGCAAATTGCTTTCACATTTACCCGAAAATCCGCTGAGTGTTTTTGGAGGCCACAATTTAAGTAGCCAGCTGCAGCGGTTTGAGAGTCTGCTTGGCGAAACTAATTCTCTGGCAAATATTTTATATAGAGGCGAAATTAATAAATTTATCAAAATGTATTTAGGAGAAGGAATCGACTACGAAAAAGATATTCTGCCAATTTTTGCCAATGAGTATTTATATTTTTTAGAAGGAAGTTTCTCAAGCCCCGACTACGCTCTTATTCTTGAAATAAATGATGAGACAAATCTTAAAAAACTCCTACCAAAATTCGAGCAGGCATTTATAAAAATAGCCGCAAACAGAAACCCCATCACAAAAGAAATTGAATTGGCGGATGGCACCAAAGCCGAAGAAATCGTTGTTGATTTTAATGACATAAAAAAAGAGGAAATGGCAGCCAAAAATGCCAACATAATCAGTTTCAAAACCTCGGGAGGTAAAGAGCTAATAAGTTATGCCATCAATGACAATAAATTCATCTTCACCACAAAGATCAGCACTCTGAATAATATTTTAGAAAAAACTTCAGAGCCTGATCAGAACTCCGAAATCCATCAAAAAATTGACAAGAATATTATCAGCTCAGCGGATGAAATTGGTTACGTGGATTTGGAATCATTCTGGCCATCAGGTAAATTTCTTTCACCGGAATTTTTGGAGTACCTATTGCCCTTCAAAAAAGTTTATTTCGGACAGGAAATATTTGATAACGGCACAGTCGCCGAATATTATTTTGAGGTTAAATAATGAAAAAATGTGACATCAAAAATAATCAAGGAAATGAGGTTATTAACCTTAAAATAA
>JAHJTR010000035.1 GCA_018829865.1 Patescibacteria group bacterium
ACTAGTTGTATGACATGCGCCTTGTCAGTCGCACATCACACAACAATGAATAACCGGCTCATTCACTCCGTTCATTCCCCCAAATTTGGCAGCGGTAAGTCGCTTCGCTCCAGATTTTACCACTGCTAAACTTCGGTTATTCAAAAACGTTATATGCCATATTGAAAACAAAAAATGTTGCACATTTTTAATATTTTTGATAATTTACGCCCTTAATCACTAACTTTAAATCTATGAGTATCGACAGACCAGACCCAATTGAAGAAAGTCCAACGGCCATCAAGCATAATTCATACTATGATGGCAAAGTACAATCTTTAGGATTCTCGCGCGAAAATAATGACGCTACAGTCGGCGTGCTTGAACCGGGTGAATACGATTTTGGTCGTGCTTCACGTCGTGAAACTATTAAAGTCGTACATGGAACGCTTCACCATATTCCAACAAATCGAGACTTTAGCGAATCGCAAGTACTAATTGTAGAGCCTGACGAGGAAATTAAACTTTCATGCGCCGAACATGTAGCTTATGTATGCTACTATGGTTAATTACCAGCAGCACGCCGACTGGTCATGAATGTAAATTATCAAAAATATTGCTCACCTTTCGGTGAGCTTGTTTTCAATACAGCATATAACATGCAGTATGCGGCTACGGCTTTTTACAAAAGCCTCCGCCCATATTCACTGGCTGTACCGCACTTCGTGCGATATTATACAGCCAGTGAACATCGCATACTGCGATACGTTGTGTGAAATTATTTACCCCCTTATAAATGCAAGATACTGGTGATTTAACACGAAAAAACATCAGAGAATCAATCAAAAAAACTAAAAAAATAATTTGGGAACTTGATAATTTCCAAAAAACTGAAGCAGAAAAACGCAAATGGAAGCAAGATGATATTAGAATATCAACGCATTCTAAATTTATCGCCAAACTGTGCTCCCTATTAATAAATCTAAATACACTTCAGTATTATTTTGACCACGATAATTCATTTGCCGAAGTATTTGGAATCCCGTGGGAGGACTACTCTAAGGCATTACATGATCTATTCGCTACCTACTTTAAGACTGTTCGATTTGATTTCACTGTTGGTATTTTTTCGATATTTGAAGATGGAATCGCTTTAGCGCTAGAAAAAAATCTAAGCAAAGAGGAATATTCGAAACTTTTTTTTGACCCATCAATAATTTTAACCGATCCGGAAATTAAAAAATTGATAAAGGAAAAATTTCCAAAAAAATTCAATGAACTCAAAAAAAAGGAAGGATTTATACCCTTTCAAAGAAAAATTGATAGATTGAAAAAAAAGAATTATTTAAATAAAAAAGAAACTGAATTTTGTGATTTTTTTAGATGCATGAGAAATGTAACGCATAGTAATGGTTTTTATAATGGAAAGAATAGAACTTTTGATAATATCCTAGGGCAAAAATTCGAATTTATAGATAAAAAACCTGTCATGCCTATTACCCTAAAGCTGACTATAGACTGGGCAAACGAATTAATAGAAGTATTCAAACTAATTTCATCAAGAATGGAAATTGAGTTTATACCAGACAACGCATTTATACCGAATGATAAATACAACTGATCGGGGGGGTAAATAACTACACACAACTACCTATATCACCGTCAAGCAAAAAGTCATCCAAAAAGAGGCGATCTCTTCAATCGCCCCTTTTAATCAACAAATAACAAAAAAAACTAAACAAAAGGCGTTCCCCGAGACCAAACAGCATGAACAACATGAACCATTTTCCGCATCACAGCACATAAGGCAACACGATAAGGTTTGCCTTCAGACCTCTTCTTCTGAAAAAAGTCATAAAAGAGATTAGGTGGATGAATAACAGCAACAGAAGCAGCATTAAATAATCGTGTTCGTAAAAGTTTGCTTCCTCGTTTTGAAATATATCCTTTGCCATTAATACTGGTTCCGCTTTGATGAACGCGTGGATCAAGGCCAACATAAGCCACCAATTGATCAGGTCTTGAAAAACGCATAATATCTCCAATCTCAGAAACAAATGTAACAGCAGTTTGTGGCCCGATACCCGGAATAGATTGAATAAGCTTTTGAACATCACGATCATATTCACGTAGCAATTTATCCAACCCCTTAATCTTTTCATCCAAAAACTCACAAAAATCCTGTCTAACAGAAGGAATCGAAACATTAAGATAAGATTCTCTATGAGAAACTTCCTCCGCTCGCAATCTCGTTTGTAATCGCAAATTAGATAAATAAGCCCGCTCTCGTACAAGCATTTTTAAAGTAAGAGAGTTTGCAGTATCACGAAAAGGTGATCCCATTCCCTGCATCAAACAATACCTAATCAAAGCGGCATCATGAGCATCAGTCTTAACACGTCTCAAACTAATCTTATTTTGCTTATTAACCATAAGTGGATTAATCACATTCACTGTATATCCTCTTACAGTACATAAATAAGCAACTTGCAAATGATATGAACCGGTAGACTCAAGCCCAAGCAATGTAGACTTTTTAGTCATTCTGATATTCTTTAGATATTTAAGGAAGGAATCAATGCCCTCATGGTCATTATTAAATTTATGAA
>JAHJTR010000036.1 GCA_018829865.1 Patescibacteria group bacterium
AAAATGGTTTACTTTGAGGAATTTGTTAATCGATCTGAGGCAATGAAACGGGAGTATGAGTTTAAAAAGCTGAGTAAATTGCAGAAAGAGGGTTTGGTTCTGGGGGGGTGATTTGTAGTAATCGGGTTTTTGGATTTGATGGATTGAAGATTAATACTTGTTGTGGTTATTTGTGACGGAAGTGGATGAATAGGCGACCGTGGTTTTTTGAGTCGATTTCTATGCGGTGATAGGTGTTTTTTATGTGGGGTTGGTTTAGGAAGCGGATTACGGTTCGCCTAAGGGCACCGCTGCCTTTGCCCGGTATTATTTCCACCAGTTTGATTTTCTTTTCTTGGGCATCACGGATTATTGCGCCAAGAGATTCGTGAATGGATTTGCCTCGGTTGAAGATTTCGTGGAGGTCGAGTTTGAGTTTGGCCATGGTTTGATTATAGTATATTGTTAATGTGTGTCAGTCATTTGTATTGATAGATTAGGTGTTGACATGTCTCTATATATGTATATAATTATTTCTTAATATTACATGAAAGAATAATATGGAGAAGAATAATATGGATAATATTATTGAAAGTATTATTGATTTACAAGCTGGTGTCGAAATTATTGAAATTGCGAAAGCGATAACAGATGTTGTTTTTACTGTTAGGGGACTGTTAATATTGAATGATACATTGGTTGAGTGTGAACCAGATGATGTTAAAAATGTGGAATTGAAATTAGAAGAGTTTCGAGATAAAGTATATAAACTGATAGGCATTGACCTCTCATCTTTGGATGCTGATAATCTATACAATGGAGTTATTGAGCCTTTAATTAGTAGGCAGATTGATAATTCTGCTTAATTGTTTGATAGAAATAAGATCTTTATAGATAGCTTTTGCCCACTCAGTAACCTGTTTTCGGTCTTTTGGATTGATGCGTGGAGGATAGATACCATTTGTTGGTATCTCAAGTCTGTTAATATTTTCGGTAATGTATATGTCTTCTTGTTTTTCATACATCTCATAATGTTCATCTGATAGTTCATCGGGATCAAATTTTCCAAACCACCAAATAAGAGATCTGTTTAGAATTTTGATGTCTCTCATTAGCATGTTATGCGCTTTTGTTCGATTATCATCTGCTTGTGCAATTTCATTTTTATCTTTAAATTTTTTATTACTAGTTAGCACTAGTATGGTTCGCATGTATGACTTAATGGAGTTTAGAACTGTATCCAAGAGTTCTTTTGTCCTAGATTTGCATGCTTCTAGTTTTCTTTTTTCGATTGGATCATTTTCTTTGTTACTTTTTAGTTGAATTTTGAATATGTTTTCCATCATTTTTTTTATATAAATACCTTCGGGTGAGGTGATATTATTATTTTTTTCTTCAGTAATAGTATTTGTTTTTTGTCTTGCTATATATCGGATTTCAGCAAGTTCATCCTTAACGAATGGATATTCGACTTCTTCGCCAAATTCTTTTGGTGCACAATGAAATTGTGCCAGTTGTGATCTGTGTTCAAATGGTTTTTTCTTCATTTGTATTATTAAATAATTAATTATAGTATTATAACATGTATTTGTGATTATGCAAATAGTAAGAGTTGGCATATTTAGAGAATTTATCTTTTCTTAAGATTTTTTTAATCTAAAATTTGTATATTGAATTCATGGAGAAATTATTTAAAACTCGTTTTGGATTTGATCGGTTTAGGTCGCTTAAGCGGAAAGTGATTGATGATGTGCTTCTTTGTTTGAATTGACCAAGTGATACACTTGTGATACACTTTTGGTGTTTCATAAATATAATATTATGGCTACTTCAAAAAAACGTATAAATATCAGTTTGCCTTCAGATATTGAGAAGGTGCTTGAGAAAATTGCTGCTAGAGATGATTTGCCTCAGGCTACGAAGGCGATTCAGTTGATTAGAATGGCTATTGAAATTGATGAAGATGAGATATTGAACCGGGTTGCAAATGAGAGAGATGCTAAGAATGCTAAGTTTGTGCCTCATAAAGATGCTTGGTTATGAAATTCGAAATTTTGTATCATGAATTGGTTGTTAGAGAGGATATTCCTAGTTTGATGAAAACTGCTAAGGAGAGAATTAGGCAGGCTATCGAAATAAAATTAAGTGTGGAGCCGGAGAAATTTGGTAAGCCTTTGAGGAAATCTTTGAAGGGGTATAGGAAGCTTAG
Organism: Patescibacteria group bacterium; assembly: GCA_018829865.1. GTDB lineage: Bacteria > Patescibacteriota > Gracilibacteria > UBA1369 > JAHJTR01 > JAHJTR01. Next base: position 2,189 of record JAHJTR010000036.1, read on the forward strand.
AGTTGGTGATTATAGAATTGTTTTTCGAATTGTTGGTAGTAAAATTAAGGTTTTGTTAATTAAGCATCGATCGGTTGTTTATGATAAGGCGAAAGTTAGAATTTTAGGATAGGGTGTGCTGAGCTTGGTTATGTATGTTTTAATATTGGTGATTTTTGTTGTCATGGAGCCCGATGCAATCGCGCTCCAACTGAAGTATTATTGTTTGTGTTGGGATGCAAGGTGTTTTTTTTGAGAATTTATCTTTTCTTAAGGTTTTTTTAATTTAAAACTTGTATATTGAATTCATGGAGAAATTACTTAAAACTCATTTTGGATTTGATCGGTTTAGACCGCTGCAGCGGAAGGTGATTGATGATGTGCTTGAAGGGCGTGATACGCTTGCGGTTATGATGACGGGTGGAGGGAAATCGCTTTGTTATCAATTGCCTGCTCTTATTTTTGAGGGGCTGACTTTGGTTGTTTCTCCTTTAATATCTTTGATGAAAGATCAGGTTGATGCTTTGCGGGCTAATGGAATTAATGCTGAATTTATTAATTCTAGTGTTTCGAATTCGCTTATTTCTGAGATTATGAGATCTGCGGTGGAGGGTGAGATAAAAATTCTTTACGTTGCTCCTGAGCGCTTGGCGGTTTCTTCTTTTCAGGATTTTTTGCGGGCGGTCAATTTGAGTTTGATCGCAATTGATGAGGCTCATTGTATTTCGGAATGGGGGCATGATTTTAGGCCTGATTATCGGAATTTGAAGCGACTGCGAAGGAATTTTCCTTATGTTCCGATTATTTCTCTTACGGCTACTGCAACTGCTCAGGTTAGAAAGGATATTATTAAACAATTGTCTTTGCAGAGGCCGAGTATTTCTATTTCCAGTTTCGATAGAGATAATTTGTCAATTTTTGTGAGGAGGAAGCAGAATTCTTTTGGTAAATTGCTCAAACTCCTACAAGATCACAAAAATGAGGCGGCTATAATTTATTGTTTTTCGCGGGCGGAGACTGAAAAAATGGCGGTTAATTTGAAAAAGGAGGGGTTTAATGCGATTGCTTATCATGGGGGGATGAGTGCGGGGGCTAGGAGGAAAAATCAGGATCTTTTTATTAAGGATAAGGTGAATATTATTTGTGCGACGATTGCGTTTGGAATGGGGATTGATAAGCCGGATGTGCGGCTTGTGGTTCATTATACTTTTCCGAAATCGATTGAGGGGTATTATCAGGAGATTGGTAGGGCGGGGCGTGATGGGCTTAAGAGCGAGTGTGTGCTTTTTTATTCGCTTGGCGATAAGCATAAATATGAATATTTTAATAATGAGATTGAAGATGCGGTTGAGCGGCGGAATGCTGGGCTTAAAATTCAGAATATGATTGATTTTTGTGAGGGGAATGTTTGTAGGAGGAAGACGGTTTTGACTTATTTTGGCGAAAATTATGCGAAAGATAATTGCGGTAATTGTGATGTTTGTTTGTGTGAGAGGAGTACGTTTGATGCTACTGAAATTGCGCAGAAAATTTTATCTTGTGTGATTCGTACGGGTAGCAGATTTGGGGCGAAATATATTTCTGATGTGCTTAAGGGTCGCAAGCTTAAGAGGATTATTGAGCTTGGGCATAGTAATTTGTCTGTGTTTGGGCTGGTGAAGGATTATTCTGATGATGAGCTTCGGCAAATAATTCAGCAGCTTGTTAGTGCTAATTATTTGATTAAAACTGAGGGGCAGTATGCGCAGATTTCGGTTTCCAATTTGGGGAATCGGTTTTTGAAGAAGAAGGAGTCTTTCTTTTTGCTTAAACCGAAAGAGGAGGAGGTTGAGGTAAAACCTCTTGTTACGCGGAAAGGGGATTTGGAATATGACTTGGATTTATTTGAATTGCTGCGGGTTGAAAGGAGAAAAATTGCTGATAGTAAATCAGTGCCTCCGTTTATTATTTTTGGCGATGTGTCTTTGAGGGCTATGGCTTATTATTATCCGACTAGCCTTGAGGAATTTGCTAAGATTACAGGGGTTGGGAAGCAGAAGTTGGCGCGGTTTGGTGAGGTGTTTGTGGGGATTGTGAAGGGGTTTGTGGATGAGACGGGGGTTTTGCCGATTGAGGTGCCGGAGAAGTAGAGGGGGCATTGGGGTTGTGGTTGGGGAAGAAGCAGGATGCAATTTTGCTCCAACAGATGGGTTTTTGTTGATGAAACTATGAATGGATTTAAAGTTGGAGCAGAGTTGCACTCTGCTCCTAAACGTTACGAAGCGGAGTATAACTCCGCTCCAACGACAAATGTTACGAAGCGGAGTACAACTCCGCTCCAACGACACGAAATGTTACGAAGCGGAGTACAACTCCGCTCCAACGACAAAGGGCGTGGGGAAGAAGCAGGATACAATCCTGCTCCAACTGAGTGTTTTAGTATTTTCGTCGTTTTTTTACCTCGAACTTCGAGAAAAAGATCTTCTGTTTTGGTTTCTGTTGCCGAAGCGTTGTGTTCTTGATGATTGAGGTCTTTTTGATGCGTTTGGGTCTATTTTTTCTGAGGGAATTTCGGCGTGTGATACGAATGGTAGTGATTTGTTGATTAGTTTTTCTATTCTTTTTACTTTATCTCCTTGATCGGCTGTTACGAATGAGATGGCTTTTCCTGAGCGGCCGGCGCGGCCCGTCCTTCCTATTCTATGAACATAATCTTCGGAGTTTTCGGGGAGATCGTAGTTTATGACCAATGAAATTTGTTTTACATCGATGCCTCGCGCGGCTATGTCTGTGGCTACCATTATTCTGAATTGGCCATTTGAGAAACCTTTGAGGGCTTTTTCTCTTTGGCATTGTGAGCGATTTGAATGGATTTCGGTTGCTGTGTGTCCCATTTCGTTGATTTTCTGTGTGATTTTGCGGGCGCCGTGTTTTGTTCGCGAAAAGATGAGCGTTGTGTCTTGGCTGTAATCACCTAGTAAGGATTTCAGTAAACGTAATTTATGGAGGTGGGAAATGACAAATAATTCGTGCTCGACATTTTTTGCTGAGGTTCCCTGCGGAGCAATTTCGACTCTTAGGGGTGTTTTCATGAATGCGCTTGCCAGAGATTCAATTGACTGGGGCATTGTTGCTGAGAAGAGCATCGTTTGGCGGTTTGTTGGGGCGGATTTAAGTATTCGTTTGATTTGGGGGAGGAAGCCGACATCAAGCATGCGGTCGGCTTCATCTAGTGTGATGATTGAGAGTTTGTTTAGGCAGTATAGTTTTTGATTTAATAAATCGTCTAATCGGCCCGGTGTTGCGATGACTATATGTGGATTTTGCCTTAAGGCTTGGACTTGGGGGCGTTGGTTTACTCCTCCAATAATAACTGCTGATCTAAGGCCAAGAGGGGTGCCAATATCCGAAATCGCCTGCTTAACTTGCTGCGCGAGCTCTCGGGTTGGAACCATAATTAGGCCTTGAGCGCCTGAGCTCATAATTTTTTGAATCATGGGGACGCCAAAAGCCAGAGTTTTGCCTGTACCTGTTTGGGCAATTCCGATTATGTCTTTGTCTTCAATTGCAGCCGAAATCACTTGATTTTGAATTGGCGTCGGCGTTTTGAAATCTTTTTTATCGAGGATAGAAAGGATTTTTTGATTAATTCCCAGATTTTGGAAATTTTCGGTGTTTTGTTCGTTTGTCATGAGTATATATCATAAAATAGGTGTGACCCTGTAATCTTTAACGTCACATTTATGATACAACATGTAAGATACGAGTCCTTAATTGAGGTTTTTGTGAACCTCGATTAGCTTGTATAATGATTGAAAATTAGGGAGTTGTCAAGGGTGTGTTTTTTTATTCATAGCTAATTTCAAATATCCTGCCGTTTTCACTTCTATAGATCTCTTTGAATGTTTTTGGGTTATTCTCTGTCCATTCATAATAAAATTTTGGCAGTGAATTTGACATGTCTTCTGAAAGGAATCCCAGTACAAAGTAATCGATTTGATCTGCTTTCAAATTGTTTAGCCAATCATCGTAGGATTTGGCTACTAGAATTGATTCATCTGAATCGATGAAGTCGTGGTAGAGGCAATCGGGGCAATTATTGACGTTTGTGTATGAGACGTTTCGTGCGTAATCTCCTCCATATAAATAATACGGAAAAATAAAATTTGCGTAGCTGATATTTGCGTTTTTGGGAATGTTTGCTTGAACCCATTTGAACATTTCGACTGTATGGGACATTTTGTTTGGGGAATAGTAGGCTTCTTTGAATAGTTGGTTGAAGCCGTTTTCGTTTCGGATCATATTAGAGGATTGGAGGAAGAGAGCGCTTGATATTATTAAGGCGGGTAAAAGAGGGATGAAGATGTGTTTCTTTTTTTTGATTAGACCGTATGTGCAACCGAATATTGATAATAGTATTACTGTGAAAATGGTTGTGTGAAGCGGGTATTGGTTGTAAAGAAAGGAATTTAGGCCCCAGATGCTTGATATTGAGTCGGGGATTTTTAGATATGTGAGGAGTGTGAGGAGTAAAGTTATTAGGAACATTGCGGTTTTCCATTTTTTTGGAATGCAGAATAGGGTGAATAGACCTAGACAAGCCATATATAAGCTAATGCCGTATCTGATATTTGTTGCATGGATGGTCCAGGGGGCTTTTAGGTAGAAGATAAGCCATAAACAGAGACTTAGGAATATGCTGATTTGAAGTAGGCTTTTGGAATATTTTTTTTTGTACAGACTTTTGATTGCGCATCCTATAGGTGAAAAGAATCCTATGATAACAAAAATGATGGTGTATCCAATTGAATTGAGGTGATTTTGAGCCAGCTCTTTTATGAGCGCGGGGCTGTAATTATGGGTGAGGTTATGCCAAATGCTGTCTTGCAGTATTTTTTCGGTATAGCCCTTGTATCCTTTGAATAATGTTTGCGAAAGAATTGATAATTCCCCGGGGAAAAAGGGATTTTGGGTGTAGATGTAGTTTCTGATGTAGAAGTATCCTCCTATTGTTATTATTAAGAGGTTTAGAAGTGTTGTTGGAATTTTAAGTTGTTGGTATTTTTTGATTGAGATTAGGAGGAATCCAATCATGATGGGGAGGAAAAAGATTAGGCTTGTGTATTTGATTCCGAGGCCAATACCGATAGTGCAGGCGAGTAGGAAGGAGTTTTTTTTGAAGTTGGAGTTTTTAGATAATTTTAATAAATAGTAAATTGATGAGAGGATGAAGAATGCTAAGAATACATCGCCTTGGGGGACGGATGCGGCTTGTCTTAGGACAATTGGGGATGCGATAAATAATATTAGAAATATTGTTTTTTTTGTTGAGTCTTGGTTTAGGATGTCTCCTATCTTTGAAATTAAAATTATAAATAAGAGATAAATTGGGATGTTGCTGAGGTTAATTAAGATGTCGCTTCGGAAGGGGAGAATGTTCCAGGAAAAATAGAGTTCTTGATTTGCGGGGTAATAGCCGATTGGTCCTGCGAAGGCGCTGTTGAAGGGGATGTGGGTGCTTAGGTTTTGTATCCAATTGATGACGATTGGGAGATGATAGAGTTGAGCGTCGATTTCGGTGACTAGAATGGTGCTGGCAAAATAGGTTAAGTGAGCTAATAAGCCGATTAATGCT
>JAHJTR010000037.1 GCA_018829865.1 Patescibacteria group bacterium
CTTTTTGCGCTCGACGGCCATATGGCAGCATTGATCGGCGGCGCCTGAATAACCGTTATTTACCTCGTTAATAATTAGTTCGACTTCTTTGAACTGCTGGATGATTTCGAGGGAATTGTCTCCGGAGCCATTATCGATGACTACAATTTCTTTATGAGCGAAATCTTGATTGACCAGGGAATTTAGGCATTTCTTGAGGAATTTTTCACCGTTGAAATTTATGATGACAATTATGATGTTTTTTTTCATATGCTTAAGGGAAATTCCTTAGGTAAAATGATTTTCAAATTAAAGCCGCATTTTTGTAGCGCCAATATATTACTGTGTGAGCGGGTTTGCTGGCAATGTGTTTTTTTATACGCAATCCTTGATAAAGCGATTTTGCCGGTCTTGCGGATCGCCAGATATTGAAAAAACTAGGTAAATGTTGTATAATTAGACGATTGATTCGGGAATCTATATTAATCATTAAAAAAATATATATGGCTGAATCGGATAAATTTGAGGCTGGACGAAGTACTCCCGAAGCGGCAAGTCCGAGATTAGCGGATAAATTAAAAAAGAATGCTGATAAAAGAGAGAAAATAGTTGAGAATACGCGAGCGGCTACTGACAAAACAAAAAAATCATTAGAGGATAAGATGGAGGATACTTTAAGAGCCGAGGGATTGTCTTGGGATAATGAGAAGGAACAAATCGTTGCGATAAGATATTTGGCTAAGAAAGGGAGTAAAAATAATCCTAGGGCTCAGCAGATTGCCAGGGCTTATTTGAGGGAGAAATGCTTAAAACCTATTGGTAACAAGGGCTATATGTTTGTGGGGAAAGGTGAATATTATAATTGTACGCTTGGTGAATTATTTGGTAGGGAGAAGATTACCGTTTTAAAAGGGCGTCGCCTGGTTCAGTTGAATAGGAATCCGAATGGGGAGTTTAGCAGACCGGGTAGAAATTCAAAGGAATCTATTGGCACAAATCATATTGTTTTTGCCGGAACCAGTGCTGAAAATGTAAAAAAAATGCTTACGCAAAGGCGGAATAATAATATTCTTGCATATTATATAAAAAGAAATAAAGTTGGGGCGATTAGGCGCTGGGCGAGAGGTAGCGATACTAATAGGAGTCGGATGGCAAGTCAATATTTGAGGAATGCGTGCGTGAAAGATATCGATGATAAACCTACTTTTACCCCTTTGAGGGCTAAGGATCGGGCTCTTTATAATGTTACACTAACCGAATTATATCCTCGTAGTAAAAGAATTTTGGTTATTAGGAATGGAGAAAGCCTTTTGGGAGAGAGAGAAGGGCGCAATTTTGTTTATAAAAAGTCGGTGCGAGGCAGAGAAGTTAAAGTGAGACTTGGGGTGCGGACGGGGGATGTGGTTAGAATTCCACCGCCGAGGTTGCATGCTCTTGCGCCAATAGCTAAGAAGTCGGAGAGGTCGGTAGCTCCTGCTCCGACAAAAAAAAAGCCGCCGAGATTGGTGAATATTGAGCCGCCGCCTACCTTGCCGACGAAAGCAAAAAAATCAGGAGTTGCGAAAAAAGCTGCGACTGTAGTACCCGCTGCACCGGCAAAACGAGAGCCTAAACTTGCTGCGGCACAGAAAGCAAAAATAATTGCAGAGACAAAAGCGGCTAATAATAGGGAGGTTCCTTCTCCTCCTCCGAGGATGGCGCCTCCTGAGCAAAAGGTGGTTCAACCAAAATTGGGTGCGAAGGATAAAGTTAAATTATTTATGGCGAAATTGAATGCATCCTTTAAGAAAGAAGCCCTTAAGGGTTTAAAACCAAAAGATATTGTTGAAATTCTTGTTGGAAAATTGAATGGGAAGAAAAATACTAAAGAAAAAATTGCTTTATTAAACAATTTTGATAGCGAAGATCTATATTTACTTGTAACTAAAGGGGCAATCGACGGAATTGTTTATGAAAAAGGTATTTTTGAGGGAAGTTTCAATACTGTGTTTGCCTTATTAATGAAAAGTCTGGTTAAAGAAGGTAAAGACGCTACATATCTTCTTAAAAAATATCCCGCAGAATCAATTCATTTCTTAACTCAATGTACAAGATTTGGGAAACTTAGCGCTTTACTTAGCACTATTAAAAACCCTATTGAAAAGGGAAAAACCGCCAAGCGGGCTATTGATAATTTGGAGAAAATATTCAGCATATCAATGTACTCAGATAATGTTGTTGCGGATTTAATAAAAATGAAACCCGACGCTTTAAGAAAAGAGGTTGAAGAAATGATAGTGGACAAATACACATCAATTATGGATTTGGGAGAAAAAAAAGGTAGAAATAAAGCAATATTTTTTACAATAGCAGCCAAATATGCTCCACATTTGATTTCAACCAATCCGGATACAAAAGAAATATATGCCAAAATTGCGGAGAGATATAAATATAGGAATAAAATTCTGGCTGATTTAAAAAAATTCAAGACATATAAGCCTGATGATACTGAACATGATGGCGAATATCTCAGAACAGAAAAAGCATTAACAAATTTTCATTTAGATTTGGCTGACGGAGCATTGTATAAAAAAAGTAGAAGGGAGAGATTTGGAATTTATGAGAAATATTCCGCTAAGGAACTCTTCACTCTTTTAGCTTTGGGGAAAGGCGGTGATTTACTATACACATCAACTTTCTTAACGATATTTGGCATGATGCTAAAAAAGATGAAAAAAGTTGGTATAGATGGACAAACTCTTTTAAAATCTTTGCCTGATGAAAGAAGTAAATTTATTAAAATGTGTTTTCAATTTGACCGATTTAAGTTGTTTTTAAACACAATTAAATCAACTGAAAGAAAGAAGAATATGCTAGACTCTTTTGTTAAGGATATGAATCAAACTGATATATATAACTATGCGTCCTCAATTACAGAAATGCTGGGAGCTGTTAGGAATAATCCTGATTTGCAAAAGCACTTGGAAAAGACACTTAGAGACGAATATATGAAACAAGGTGAAAATTCAAAAATAAAGCTTCTTCTGGGATTGGTTGCAGCAAATCACGGAGAAAAGGCTATCAGTAACAGGGAATGGTTTAAAAAAATGTATCAAAATTACAACCCATATTTACCAAAACAATCAAGAATGGAAACAAAGGATGTGTTTGATAAAAATGGACTCTGTGTGCAAAGGCATTTTTATTACAATGATAAAGATGGAGTTAGCTCTTTTAAATCTTTTATTAGCAAATCAAAATCTAAAAGATGGAAAATTAAATATTCTGAGGGTAAAAAATATGCAATTTTAACAAAAACTGCCGGCAATAAAAAAATAATGATATTTGCCAATGTTCCTAAAGTGATGAAAGACGATGAGGAGGCTGCTAGCGCTTCTGAAGATGCCCAGAATAAAATTGAAGAATTTATAAAGAAAAATAATTTAAAAACAGGTGTTGTTGTTCATAGAGGACACAGCTATCATAGCGATTTAACTGCTAAGAGAATCCCAAAAGATGTCAAATTGGTTGTCTGGGGCGGGTGTGGATTCTATAAAAACTTTATGCAAGTTTTGAAGAAAACAAAAAATCTAAGATATCTGGTTAGCACACGTAGACTTGGAACTACAAATGTTAATAACACATTAATATCTCAAATAAATAATGGATTATTGAGAAACAGAGTAATCAATTGGAAATCATTATGGAAATCTTCTAAGAGAAAGCTTGCGAGACGCATAGACAGATATCGACTCACCGGGTACATGAGACCTGACAAGCACTTGGGTGTGACATACTATTTAGCTCACCAAGCGTATAAGAAAGGTGTCATGGCTCCTATTACTGTAGCTTCGGCTATGTAAATTATGAGGAGGAGTTTTTTGCGGATAATAAACTCAAGCAGAATTCCGAATATATTTCTCATAGGGCGAAATATATGTTATAAATCATACAATCAAATACGGTTTTTAAGCACAAATAAATGATAAACATTATCACAGGCGGAGGCGGATTTATTGGCAGTCATCTTTGTGAGCGGTTGCTTGGTGACGGGCAACGTGTGATTTGTATTGATAATTTTATTACGGGTGATCGCAGGAATATTGAGGGGTTTTTGGCTGAGAGTGACGCGGCTAACTCCTCTAACTTTTCACTTATTGAACATGATATTACTGAGCCTTTGCCGATTAATGATTTGAGAGGAATTATAGGCGATGAGAGTGAAATTCGTATTTATAATTTGGCTTGTCCGGCATCCCCTATCGATTATCAGAATATTCCGCTGGAGACTCTTTGGGTGAGCGCGATGGGGACTAAAAATATGCTGGAATTGGCGGCGCAGATTGGGGCAAGGTTTTTGCATACTTCGACTTCTGAGGTTTATGGGGATCCGCTGGAGAATCCGCAGAAAGAGAGTTACTTCGGCAATGTGAACTGCATTGGGCCTCGCAGTTGCTATGATGAGGGGAAGCGGTTTGCTGAGAGTTTGATTGTTAATTATCGGAATATAAAAGGAGTGGACACGCGGATTGTGAGGATTTTTAATACTTATGGGCCAAAAATGCGGGCGAATGATGGGCGGGTGATGCCGAATTTTATTAATCAGGCGCTGGAGGGTAAAGATATTACGGTTTATGGCGATGGGAAGCAGACTCGGAGTTTTTGTTATGTTGATGATATGGTTGATGGGATTATCTCCCTGATGAATCATGATGAATTTGGGGGGCCTGTGAATATTGGGAATCCGAATGA
>JAHJTR010000038.1 GCA_018829865.1 Patescibacteria group bacterium
GGATTCTGAAGAGCTGAGCAGTATTTTGTGGGGAGAGGAGGAGCAATCGGAAATCGGAAGAATCCCGAAAGGGATTCTGAAGATTGGAGACTTGCTCCGACGTGGTACGCCCGACAGGAATCGAACCTGTGACCTAAAGCTTAGAAGGCTTCCGCTCTATCCAACTGAGCTACGGGCGCATATTGTGTTTTTTAACTTTTCCCAGACAGTTTGCTTTAAATTTCAATTAATAACAAGATTTTTTTTGATAATTGTGGTATTTATAATTGAATATGGTTGATAAAACTCCTAAAAATACGGATTCAATCGAGCAGCTGCATCAAATTGTGGCGGATGGGGGTTTTGATATACAGGAGCCGGAGGATAAAAACCTAGAATATGCTGGCGGGGAATATGATATTTCAAAGTTGCTTGATGAAGGTATAAATAAAGAATATGCCGAGGAGTTGCTAAGACTTGTTGTTGTTTGTTTAAAAAAACCGATTATTACAGATTCCTATGGTGAGGATCACGGCAAAAGGCGAGTGGCTGAGGATGATTTGCGTGAAGGACATGATCCTGAGACATCTGGTCGGATAAATCAAATTTTCCAAAGTAATAAGTTAGGTATTAATTCACTTGGTTCAATTTATTCATTTATTCAATTTCTTTGGAATGAATGTAAAATTCCTGAAAATTCTCCCTTGAGAACAATTTTTATGAAATTGCCACTAATGAAAATTCAACTTGAGAATTCTACGAAATTTGAGCCATCTTATAATGGGGCAGGGGAATCTGATGGAGTAAATGAAAATCTTCTTGAGTGGAAAATCGAGATATTAAAGATAATTGATAGTGTATGTTTTGAATTTTTGGATTTTTTAAAGTCAGAGAATAATCGTTAGTTACAGTTAAAGACGTCGGTAAACAATGCCGGTTAATTATTGTAGGAGTTAGACCGCATCGATATGCACAAATACTTCTTCTATATCCTTGATCTTTTTGATCTCATTTTTGACAGATTCTCCGATATCATGACCTTCTTTTACTGTAAAACTGCTTTTGATTCTGACAGCGAGTTCCACGTGAATTTGTGTGCCTACAAAATGGGCTCTCATGGTGTTGATGCCTTTGACCTCCTTAACACCTAACGCGACTGTCTTTATTCTTTTTATAACTCGAGGTGAAGGGCTCTCTCCCATAAGATATTTTAGATTTTCCATGGCGATTTTGTAGCCGCTATAAAAAACCCATCCGGCGATAAAAACTGCGGCAATATTATCTATAATGCGGATGTTTAGGGCTATTCCACCAACCCCGATCAACGCTATACTATTTGTGAGGACGTCATTTCGACAATCGATCATTCCGGCTTTAATCGCTTGGCTTGGCTCTTTTTTTATGACTTTTCGTAAATATGTGTACATTCCGAGTTTGATGATTATCACGGCGAGTAATATCCAAAGTGCCAGGGCGGCAAATTTATATTCGCTGCCGTTGATTATGCGCATCAGGGCCTCTCTTAAAATCTCAAATCCTAAAATTCCTGTAAAAACCGCTACAATTAGGGCTGCGATAGGTTCGGCGCGTTTGTGTCCGAAAGGATGATCAGCGTCTGCACTTTGGTCGGAAACCTTTACAGTATAGAAAACTGCGGTTGAAGCTAAGATATCCATGAAAGAGTCAATCGCTGCGGATATTACGGCGAGGCTGTTTGAGGCCACTCCGGCAATTATTTTTATAATAAAGAGAAATATATTCCCGAGGAGTAGGAGATAAATGGCGCTTTTTCGTTTTTTGTTTTGCATTTTTGAAGATGAAGGTCTGTTTACTTTATAAATATACCAAAAAATTGCTTAAAACAAAGCTTTTTATTATGTCTATTTTTGTTTGGAGGCCACGGTCAGAATTGAACTGACGAATGGCGGTTTTGCAAACCGCTGCCTTAACCACTTGGCTACGTGGCCACCTTGTGCAATTGATAATATATCAAAAAGCTTAGGAAATGGAAGGGATTGTTTTGGTTGGTGAATTATCGCTGTCTAATGTGGGCATCATAGTTGCTCATTTATTACTTTTGGGAGATGAACCTATAATCAAAAGTGAAGTGCAATTTAAATAAAAAAGAGGCCTGCTAAAATGTGAGTGAAAAACCTTACATTTAACCCAAGCCTCCATGAGAAACTATACTCATTTTTCGCAAGAAGAGCGAGAAACACTTTATGATCTTTTACAAATAGGCATAAACCAAAATAAAATCGGCAATATTATCGGGAAAAGTTCATCATCTGTTTCGAGAGAAATTAAGAGAAACAGTAGTTCAATTGAAAGAAAACATAACAACAGTCCCAAGAAAATAAAGTATTATTTGCCGCACAAAGCACAGAAAAAATATAAAAAGAGGAGAAAGGAGAGCAAATACCCTTTTCCACTCAAAAAACCTAAAATATTCAAGTATGTAATAGGTCATCTCACATCATTTGAATGTTGGAGTCCTGATTCGATATCTGGACGAATAGAAAATGATATAGGCGAAAAAATTAGTACGGAATGTATTTATCAATTCATCTATAGTAAAAGAACTAAACATCTTGAATTATGGAAATATTTACGAAGAGCACATAAAAAAGACGCAAGAAAAAGGGCAGAAAACACAGAAGGGTGCTCATTCCCGGCAGAAAAGATATTTCTCTCCGACCAAGAAAAGTTGATGAAAGAAAAAGATTTGGCGATGGGGAGGGCGATAGTGTCCTTGGATTAAGGAAAAAATCGGTACTTCATACTGAAATTGAGAGATTAAGCAGAATGCTCTTTGTTGAAAAAATGAAACGAAAAACATCAGACGAAGTACGAAAAGCTGTGACAAAAATATTTAATCCATTACCGGATAAGATGAAGAGAACGACAACATTGGATAATGGGCCTGAGCATACACAGCATGAAAAAGTAACAAAAAACACAGGAATTCAAGTCTACTTTGCAAAACCTTACGCTTCATGGCAACGAGGAGCAAAAGAAAGCGTTAACGGACTAATTCGTTGGTATTTCCCTAAAGGGACAGACTTCGACAACATATCAATAAAAGAATTAAAACGAGTACAAAATGCCATTAATAATCGTCCAAGAAAATCTTTAGGATATAAAAAACCTATCGAAATATATACTCATATTTTAACAAGCTTAAATGAAAAAATTGCACTTGAAATTTGAACTAGGGAAAATATGTTTGACATTGTTATTTTTTTGTTATATAATAATCGGAATGCAACAGTTATGATGTTAATGATTGTGCGTTCAATGTGCGATATATTGCACGATAAATCAGGTAGTTTAATTATTTAAATATTTACATTTATAAACTCTAAATTTAAAAAAATGAGTAAAACAAAAATTGGATCCTTTTTAAAAAACAAACGCGTGAGGGCAAAGTTTTTTGGATCTGTAATTATTGGAATGTTGATCGCAATAATGGCTATCACTGTTTATGCTCAGCAGGATTTTTCCGTTCCCGGTTATGAGCCTCCATGTGTGAGGATTACCTCATCTAATGTTCTCGATCTGGAGTCTGGTACATCGACAGATGATCCCAACATTGATGATATTTTTTATGAAAATGTGGATGGTATAACTGTGGCTAATATTTCTTCGGGTTTCTATGGAACTCTTTTAGGCAATGCTGGACAAGTTGAACCGACACTAGCCGATTGTGAACTTAATGTTGCTTTAACTACAAATTCAATCAATTTTGATAGTATTAATGATGGAGACTGGCTTTGTATAGCAACTGATGACAACGAAAACCAAAAATTCTATAAACAATATGCGGCGCAATCGATTATTAATGAAGACTTGGTTCTTTGTACTGAACCTGTTGTTAGTGCTGATGACTACGATGGTGATGGTATTTTGAATAGTGCTGATGTCTGCCCCGGAACACCTTTAGGCACACCCGTAGATGAAAGTGGTTGCGAAGTTGTTATTGTAGATACGGATAGCGATGGAATCGAGGATGCTATCGATAATTGTCCTGCAATTTCTAATACCATGCAAGAAGATGAAGATGAAGATTTTGTGGGAGATGCATGTGATGCTTGTTTTGGTACAAGCCCAGGTGCCCAAGTTGACGAATTCGGTTGTGAGGTAGCTGTTTTTGATGGTGATAATGATGGAATTGAAGATTCTATCGATAATTGTGTTTTTACAGCAAATCCAGAACAAGAGGATGAAGACATAGATGGCGTAGGGGATGCCTGTGATGATTGTATAGGTACTCCTGTTGGAACCGTTGTTAATGAGTTTGGATGTGAAGCTATAGATGCTGATGGTGATGGGGTAGAGGATAATATTGATAATTGCCCGCTAACTGCAAATCCTACTCAAGAAGATGCCGATTTTGATTTTGTGGGAGATGTTTGTGATATTTGTGCTGGCACTCCTGAAGGAGTCGAAGTTCATAATCTTGTCGGATGCTCAATAGCTCAGTTTGCAGCTCTTGGCTTAGAAGATGATGATTCGGACGGGATTCCCAATTTGTATGATTTTTGTCTAGGCGAAGGTACTGCGGGGGGCGTTGATGTTTATGGATGTAGCATGGGGACGGATGCTGATTTAGATGGCTGGACTGTTGAAGGTGGTGATTGTAATGATAACAATGATCTTATTAATCCGGGGGCATTAGAAATATGTGATGATGGCATTGATAATGATTGTGATCTTTTAGAAGATATTGATGATACGGATTGTCAAGTTGAAACTGATACAGATAGCGATGGTATACCTGATTCAATTGATAATTGTCCTACCAATGCAAATGTGGATCAGCTTGATTTGGATTTTGATGGTCAAGGTGATGAATGTGATAGTGATAAGGATGGAGATGGATATGACGAATTTGATGATTGTAATGATATGGACTCAACGATTTTTCCAAATGCACCTGAAATATGTGATGATGGGATTGATAATAACTGTAATAGTCTTGAAGACGGAGATGATCCAATGTGCCAGGGACCGATAGACTTTGACGGTGATGGTGTTGCTGACAGTGAAGATAATTGTATATTTGTTTCAAATGCAGATCAGGATGATACCGATTCCGATGGAGTTGGTAATGTTTGTGATGATTGTCCGGGTAGTCCGATAGGTGGGCAAGTCAATGAATTTGGATGTCCCTTGGCCAGTGGCGAGGATGATGATTTTGATGGAATCGATAATGCTTTTGATAATTGTCCTAATGTACCTAATGTTAGCCAGGCTGATGCCGATGGAGATGCGGTACCAGGTATAACGGGTGGCGATGCGTGCGATGAATCAACAACATTTACTACACAGGGTGAATTTGAATATGCTCCATTAGGTGATTATTTCGAAAAATTCTTTGTTAATGTTTATCCTAATTCTGAAATTACATTTGATAATATTGTAGCAGGTAGTACACAAGTTAGTTTTAATCAAACTAATGGTAGTTCAATAGTTACTACAATTCATGTTGTTACACCTGACAACGTCTTAGTTAATGAGCATTCCGTTGCTATTCCTTTAAATGAAGGAGATGCAGGTACGATTAAGATTGATAATGTAAGTCATGAAAACCTGGTAAATATTACAAGCGTGGGAGCTGGCCAACCTTTTGTCGAACTATCTCCTATTGTTAATGCTTGTATTGTTAACCTTCCTGTAAACACAAATGTAACGATTACCGCAGATGGTCCTAATGGTACAAATACTTTCCACTCCGGAGGTGGTCAAATCTCGGTTAGATGTAATGATAGATCTAAGGCATTTTTAAATATTGATGATGCGGTTACTTATAGAGCTGATGGTGACTTGGATCAGTGGTTCAATGTTCAGACGGCAGGAGAAATATCGATAGCGGGTATGGCTGATTCGGTGGCTATTTTGGAACAAGGTGAGACTATTCAATTTACAGATACAATGGATGAATTTGCTCAATTTGATCACTGGTTATCGGCTACAGCTGACGCTGGTGATGAAGTTGTTATTTTAGGAAAATCTTCTAGCGCATTTCTTAATACCGGCGAAGACTTACTTTATCATTATGATGGGACATTGAATTATGAGAGATGGAAATCAGGTTTAATAGGTTTTGTGGATGTTCATAGTGATTTTGCAACAGCTGTACTGGCTGCCAATGAGGAACTAAAATATTCTTATGATGAGAGTACATCTGTCGATCGATTTGAACCTCTGGCAACACTTGAATCAGTGGATATAGTCGGTCAAATGGGTGGTATTGCTGAGCTTGAAACGGGAGAAATCCTTGATTATAGTTTTTCTCTCTCTACAAACACCGATAATTACAGAGCTGCGCAAGTCGGAGATTTTCTAGTGTTTAAATCTGCTGACGACTCTTCTTCATCAGTGCTTAATCAAGATGAATCAATTAATTATTCTTATGACTTTGCCACTAGTAGGAGTTTTTACCAAGCCTCTACATTATCTTTGATTGAGATATTTGGTAATGGAGAATCCAATGCACAACTTGAAGATGATGAAGGGATTTCTTATAAACATGGTACCCTTGACAATTCAGATATCTGGAGTGATGTTTTGACAGTGAATTATGTTCCAATTATGGGACCGAAAGGATCTATCGCAAAACTTACGAATGACCAGGGTATTACTTATAAAGCTGGCTCTGATAATTGGTCAGGAGTTGTTGCTGCAGATTATATAGTTATTGCTGGTGAAGGTTCTTCCTACACAAATCTCTATCCAAATGATTCAATTAGTCATGATCTTGTTTCTGATGGAATAATCAGAGATACATGGGCAGTAGTTTCTACTCAATCTGAGTCAGGCAAAATTAATGTTTACGGTGAAGAGCTATCACTCGCTAAACTTGAGCCGGGCGAAAAGGTTCAATATACTCATTATCCTGCCTCTACTCAGGATCAATGGTCTGCAATTCAAACTAATAATTATGTAGATATTTTGGGTGAAGATGATGGAAGTCTTGAGGTTGAAGTAAATGAAGCTGCGAGGTACAGTTATAATCAAGCTTCTCAATCGGGGACCTATATAGCTGATTCGACAGTCAATGGCATTTTACTGAAAGGCAAGGGCGATGTGATTTCTATGAATCTTGCGGAAAATGATAGTGTTTCTTACGATTTCAATTCAGTTGATGATACACATGCTATTGGTGTAGTAATTTCCAATAATGTTGTAAGCGTAGAAGGTACGGAGAAATCCGTGGCCAATGTATCTCAGGCCGAGGCCGTTACCTATAACAACAGTGAAGGCAGGGATAAGTGGTCAAACGTGGTTACAGCTGATGAGCAGGAATCTATTGAGATTAACAGTGAATATGGAGAAACAAGTGCTGACCTTGATTCAGGAGAGGCCGTCGAATACAACAGGGATGATGTTACAGATTCTGATGTTTGGTCAAATGCGGATACGGAAGAAGGCATTGAAGTATCCTCGTTTAAGAATACAACCGATGCTGTTGTAATTAATCTTGAAGAATTTGAAACTATTGAAGTTGCTGTTGCCGAGTTAACTGCAACTACATTGGTTAAAGCAGCACAGCTAATTGCTTTAGGTGAGCCGGTAGAAATCTTTGACTGCCTTGAAGATTACAATATTTCAAGTAGTTCGGTAGCCGTATTTATAGACGTTGCCGGCGAAAGAGTGCAGGTGACACCTGGAGAATCGTGTACTTCAATTACAATGGAGTCCGGTGATGCAAAGGTAGCAACATTCCTATCAGGAACTGTTTCTGCTCCAGAGGTTACTGACAACTCTGTTGTAACAAATCTGTCTGAGAATGATACTGTTGATATAACTGCTAACGGATTGGAGAGTACTACTTTAATTACCAATACTGGTACCGGTTCTATTAGCTCATATACTTTCCCAAGTGGATATCCTCAACTTGGAGAAACCGTTAATTCTGAATCATATGATACTGATCCGGGAGAAACATCTTCAAATGGAGATGGAGATGAAGATGGTGTAATAGATGTATTTGATCTTTGTCCAAATACTCCACAGGGGGCCGAAGTAAATGATCAAGGTTGTTCAGAAAGTTTGACCTGTAGTTCTCTTTCAGGGGCTGTAACTTATGTTGACAATGGTTATGCTCCTGCTTGTTCAGGTATTAATCCAGGTGCGAAAAAATTAGCCCTTGTTGATAGCAGTTGTAATCCAATTGCAAATGCCAGAGTTAATCTGAGAACGTCAACCAGCTCTTATATTACTTACAAAACAACAAATAGCGAGGGTATAGTTGATTTTAGTGACTATTCCGGTGGATCAACTCCATCAAAATTTGAGGTTGATTATATGGGAGGAAGTTACTCTACAGATCATGGAACATATGATAGCGGAACAGGTGTTCAAACAAAGGAATATAAACTTTCGTTGATAAACAGTGATTGCGATCCTGTTGCAAATGCCAGAATTAATCTAAGAAGGGAAAACGGAAGCTATGTTACCTACAAGAAAACGGATTCTTCAGGAGTTGTCAATTTTCAAGTAGTGCCTGAGGCGAGAATGAAGCTTGAGGCTGATTACAACGGTGCGACCTGGATGTCTGCCGCCAATACGGCCAATATGGATGTCACTTTAGGAACTGAAGGCTATAAACTATATCTATCAAGTAGTAGTAGTTCTCCAATTGCCAATGCAAGGGTTAACCTGAGAAGAGAGAATGGTAGTTATATTACTTACAAAAAAACCGATGTGGATGGTATGGCTAAATTTGATGTCCTAACCGGTGGCTCACTTAAAATGGAAGTTGATTATAACGGTGCAACCTTTATGACTCCTGCATCAATATCTCACATGCAACAAGATGTTCAGACTAAATCATTTGGTGCTTTACTAACAGAAAACGATGGTGATCCAATTTATAATGCCAGAGTTAATCTTCGAAGAGCCAATGGTAGCTACGTTGTGTATGCAAAAACTAATCCTTCAGGTGTAGCTAACTTTGAGGTTGTACCTAATGCTGAGATGAAGCTTGAGGTTGACTACATGGGGGCTACATTTATGACTAATGCCGTTACAGTTACTGATAATAGTCAGATTCCCGTACAGACTCTTGCTTATGAAATGGTATTTAAGGATAGCAACGGTGAACCTATCTATAATGCTCGAATTAATTTAAGAAGAGCAAATGGTAGTTATGTGACTTACAAAAAAACCAATTCATTTGGATCTGCTATCTTCCAGGTTGTACCTAATGCCAACATGAAGATGGAGGTTGATTATAATGGTGACCAGTATATGACAGCAGCTACAGAGGTTTCGTCAAATAAGCAGGTTTCAGTGAATACATACTACTATGGAGCGATTCTTACTGATGTTAATGGTAATCCTATACAGAATGCTCGAATTAATTTAAGAAGAGACAATGATAGTTATGTTACCTACAAGACAACTGATGCCAGCGGAATTGCTAAGTTTGAAGTTGTTCCTAATGCGGTCATGAAGTTAGAGTTGGATTATAATGGAGCTAAATGGATGTCTCCGGCAAATACTGTTATTTCAAATACTCTAATTCCAATTTCTACCAAAAATTACGGTCTAAAACTGACGACTAATACAGGTGATCCTATCGCTAACGCTAGAGTTAATCTTAGGAGATCCAATGGAAGTTATGTTACTTACAAAAAAACGGATACGGCAGGCGTTGTCAGCTTTCCCGTTACGCCCGGTTCACAGATGAAGCTTGAGGTTGATTACAACGGAGGCAAGTATATGACGGATGTGACTACAGTAAATGATGATACTCAAATTGATGTCAGTACAAATGCTTACACCATGTTTCTTACATCGAGCGATAGTACGGCTATTGAAAATGCCAGAATTAATTTGAGAACTGCAACCAGCTCCTACATTACTTACAAAAAAACCACTACTGATGGGCGCGCTACTTTCCAAGTTGTGCCAAATGCTCAAATGAAAATGGAAGTAGATTATAATGGCGCTACATATATGACCCCTATTAGTTCAATTACTGATGACACCGAAATTGGCGTTCAAACTAAGTCTTATACTATGCACTTGACCTCAAGCAACGGTGATGCAATTGCTGATGCGAGAGTTAATCTAAGAAGGGCTAGTGGTAGCTATGTTACTTATAAGAAAACCGCTGCGGATGGTCGTGCCACTTTTGAAGTTGTGCCTAATGCACAGATGAAGCTCGAGGTTGATTACATGGGGGCTACCCATATGACTGCAGTCAGTACGATTACTAATAATACTGAGGTCGGTGTACAGACAAAGGCATATTCTCTACTTCTTAACTCTAGTGAGGGTGATGTAATTGCTGATGCGAGAGTTAATCTGAGAAGGGCTAGTGGAAGCTATGTTACTTACAAGAAAACCGCTGCTGATGGTCGTGCCACTTTCCAAGTTGTGCCAAATGCTCAAATGAAGCTTGAGGTTGATTACATGGGGGCTACCCATATGACTGAGGCTAATACAGTTACTAATAATACTGAAATTGGCGTTCAAACAAAGGCTTACTCTTTAATATTCAGTGATAGTAATAATGACCAAATTGCAGGCGCCAGAGTAAATCTTAGGAGAGATAATGGCTCTTATGTTACATATAAAACGACTGATGTAAGTGGGATTGCTAAGTTTGAAGTTGTTCCTAATGCCAACATGAAAATGGAGATCGATTATCATGGAGGCAAATATATGACTTTAAGTAGCGTAGTATCTTCTAATACTAATGTACCGGTTCAATCAGTTGCAATTAAGGCTAATATTTTGGCGACAGGTCTTCCTTTGGATAATCAAAGAGTTGATTTGTATAACTCTGCCAGTAGCTATGTTCTTTATCAAAAAACCGGAGTTGATGGTTCTACAACATTTCAAGTATTACCAATTGCTGAACACAAGATTAGATCAATTTATGGAGGAGTAACTTGGTTCTCTCCATTAACTACTGGGCCTACTGAAATTACACATGATTTCTAATGCTCCTTTGTAAAAAGTTTTCTTTTTTAGGATAGCTTTCGATCAAAACTGAAAACCTCCTGAAATTTCTCGGGAGGTTTTCAGTTTAACCGATATGTATCCTTTGTTCAGATGATATAAATATTTATTTCCACTAATAATCTATATTTGTTATATTTGTTATATATTATATCCTAACCTGATGTTTTTATGAAAAAACCATCGAGACTGAAAGTCATGCTAGTGTTGGTACTGTTTGTGGTGTCAATTTTTAGCGTGCATGGAACAGCTTGGGCCGTAACCCTGAAGCTAAAGAATGAAATTGTCGGTAATAATCTCGGCGATAATTTCAGTAAATCTGTTGTTTTTGGAGATTTTGACAATGATGGCGATGATGATATGGCTGTTGGTGCATCCGGATACAACTCTGATGCCGGCCGTGTTTATATTTATTTAAATGATGGGGACTACGCGAGTGTGGCTGATTCTGCGGATGTAATTATAGGCGGAGAAACCGGTTCCGGTTTTGGTTGGAGCCTTACGTCTGGAGACTTTGATAATGACGGAGATGATGATTTAGCTGTGAGCGCCGCTGACTACGCCAGCAATCAAGGTAGAGCTTATGTTTTTTATCAAGACGGTTCTTGGCCATCAGACGCTGCGAATGCCGATGAAATTATAACTGGTGAAGCTACAGGTAATAATTTCGGCAGAGTTTTGAGAGCTGGAGATGTGAATCAGGATAATAAAACTGATTTACTTGTGAGTGCAAACAA
The DNA here is from genome assembly GCA_018829865.1 of Patescibacteria group bacterium. Lineage (GTDB taxonomy): Bacteria > Patescibacteriota > Gracilibacteria > UBA1369 > JAHJTR01 > JAHJTR01. Next base: position 11,694 of record JAHJTR010000038.1, read on the forward strand.
TTATGATAGCGGAAGAGGCCGAGTTTATGTTTTTCATAATGATGGAAGCTATACTACGGGAGCTGCAAATGCTGATCTGATAATTACAGGTGAGACTGCTAATGGAAAATTTGGTGGAAGTTTGTTAACCGGGGATTTGTCAGGAGATGGAGAGGATGAAATAATCGCATCAGCTATGGAATATAATTATAATACGGGAAGAGTGTATATTTTTGCCAATGACGGGTCGTATCCGACGTCTGCTAATAATGCGGATAATATCATCACCGGTAGCAGCTCAACCTATTTTGGTTTTGGGTTAACGGTTGGTGATTTTGATGGTGATAGTGACCTGGATTTAGCTACCGGAGGTATTTTTTATGGTGCTATTCAGGGCGCAGCTTATATTTTTTACCAGGATGGTTCATGGCCAACAACCGCCGGATCAGCTGATCATATGATAACCGGTGAAACTGACTTCAATTGGTTCGCAGGTGGTTGTATGACATCAATAGATCTTGACAATGATAATGATGATGACTTGGTAATAGGTGCTCTTGGGGCTAACAATCATGCAGGGAGAGCGTATGTTTTTGAAAATGATGGAGCATACCCCACAAGTGCAGCTAATGCTGACCATACTTTTGATGGAGAACACACTATGGATAGATTTGCGGGATACTGGTGTGCTGCAGGGGATGCCAATGGCGATGGATACGAAGATTTAGCGATAGCGGATGAGGATTATACCGCCAACAGCGATATTGGCAAGTTGTATGTTTACTATCAATTGCCTCCGGCCGATGTTGATTCAACTGCTGATGTTGGAACCGGATCTACTATAGGTGATGGGTCTGTTATTGAGGAAGATGTAACAATTAAGGATGATGTTGAAATAGGAGAGGAATGCACTATTGGCGCAGATACTACCATCAAAGAGGGTTCTACTATCGGTGATGAAACTGAGATTGGCGAAAGTGTTGAAATAAAATCTGACGTAACGGTAGGTGGTGGAGTGACTATTGGGGATGATACTACTATCAAGTCGGGATCTACCGTTGGAGACAACACTACAATCGGAGCAAATTCTGAAATAAAGGATTATGTTGATGTCGGGGCTAATGTAACAATTGGAACCAATACAACCATTAAATCAGGTGTAACTATTGGTGATGGAACAACCATCGGTAACAACACTGAAATCAAAGATGATGTTACTATTGGCGAGAACTGCCAAATTGGTAATAACGTCACTATTAAAGCCAACGTGGTTGTTGCTGACAATACAGTAATTGCTGACGGAACTATCGTGAGTAATTAGTATGTAAAGGATTTGGGATTTAAAAGGAGGGCGTATGTATGCGCCCTCCTTTTTATATTTGTGATTTTTGGCTTTCAATTTTTATTTTAATTAGAAAGCGTTGTAAATCTTTTCTAAATTCGTCTGCAGTTTGATATCTCTCATGCTTATCTTTAGCTAGTGCTTTTTGAAGGATAGACACAAGATCGGTATCAATATTGGAGCCTCGATGCTCACATACGGCTTCAGGTGCATATTCAATTTGTCTCTCCCAGATTAAATACTGGTTGTTTTTAGCTTTAAAAGGCAATTCTCCTGCAATAATCTCGTATAAGCTAACTCCTATATTATAAATATCTGAGCGCTCATCAACTTTTTTGCAAAGGGCTTGTTCAGGAGACAAATAAGCAGGAGTCCCCACAGAATGACCTGCCATAGTAATATCAGGGTGATTCTCTCTCAGTCTCATGATTCCGAGGTCAATGACACCTACAGACAAATCAGCAGATACCATAATGTTCCCGGGTTTAAGATCTCGATGAATGATGCCTACGTTGTGTAAGCCTCCTATAATCCTCAGGACTTCGCAAATGACTTTAATTTTTTGAGAAAAAGAAAGTTCATCCTTAATTTCGAATAGTGTTTTTCCTTCCAAATATTCAATTACCAGCACTTTTAACTCATATACTTTATTATGTCCAACTCTATCAAGCAATTTGGGAATTCCATCGATGTTTTCCGCCCTCATCATAGCGTCTCCCTCCAGATCAAAGCGCTTGCATATTCCATGGTCATCATTCAGTAGCAATATTTTGTGAATTTTTTTTGGGCAGGAGTTTTCAAGCACCGTCATACACCAACTTGTGTAACTTAAACAAACCGGATCCTTGAGACTTTTTATATATTCATACTTGTCCGCACCATGATCAATATTTGTCATCACCAAGAGGGCAAATGTTTTGAGCAAAGGTGAATCGATATCGATTTCCGCTGCAACTGATTGGTCAAGACCTCCAAGATCGGATAAATGTACTAATAAGGCTTTACTCACGGTCGGATCAGTAAGTATTGAAGGATAGTTATATCCTATACGCCAACATTCGTTATCATCTAGTGTCGATAAAAAGGCTAATGCCTGGTCGATAACCTCTCTATGTTCTTGTTCACATGTCGATGATTTTTCTTTATCCACTAGTTGAATTTTTTTAATTTAGATGGAAATATAACGGATTTTGTGTTTATAGCAAATGCTATTTGGTGATTGGAGTTTTTTTGTTGCCTATCTGAGTTTGTAGTGCTAGTATTTTATTTCAAATTGAATCAATCAAATGGAAAAGAATATTAATCGCCAATTAGCATTAACAACAACCCCTATTTCTTATGGGGGTAGGATGATCAGTGCGTAAAATTCTTTAAAGAGCATGAATCTCTAACACCCCCAAAAGGGTGTTTTTTGTATTTAATTTTTTTATTGAAATGTATAACTACCACGATTTTTTCCCACCGACGAGACTCTTGATTATTAGCAGTTTTTAACTATCAATTTTTTTATTATTTTTAACAATTATTATTATGTATAAATTAAAAAGAGAATACGCCGATAATTCTCCAGTGGCCAAAGAGGAGCGAATGAATAGAAGCCATTTTTTCCTTCCGTCGGAAGGGCCTATTTCTGCTAATCGGGTAGAGCGTGCAAAGCAACGGCTGGATAAGGAATTTATGGATTATGTTTCATCGCTTTCACCTGGAAGCCTAGGAAATATTTCCCAAGTCAGATTTGAAATGTTGCATTTTCAGAGCCTTATGGAATGGCTTAAAAAGCAACGATATGCAGCTGTTATGGATGAGCAACGTATGGTTAGGGCGGATATTCGTAGGGTAGCTGAGATTGATTAGTGCTGATGGCATAGCCGCCAATCCTCTAGGGTTGGCGGCTACTTAAAACAGCAAAGAAGTGCTCTGTTTTTTTAAATTTCATTGTTTATATCCTCAACAAACGGGCGCGTTTCTCCTCCTACCAATACTGCAAAATTATTATACTGAATATTATATTTTTCAGCCGAATCCTTGATTTTATTGTATAGAGGAATTGTCATGTCAGACGAGCTTGAATAAGCCGCATTGAGCTTTCCATAAAAAGCCGCTCTTTGATCTTTTACTTTGTTTATTAATTTTTCCAAGTGCTTATCTTTATAGGTATTTGTGTGTATAAGTTTCGGATTTTTGGAGAGATAATCAATGATATTGGTAATATCGAGATTCCACTGAGTTAGTTCATTTTTGATTCGCGGGAATTTAGTCAATTGATTCATTGTTTTTAAAAAACTCACTCCGACTCTAATTCTTGCGTCAATAAGTCTGCTTGATAATTCCGTCTCAAGGGCTTCTTTATCTCCATAGACTCGATACATCTTTATGTAAGCATTGCTGTTTTTGTTCTTTTCTCTATTAAAAATAATTCTTATTGATTTCTCATCTTCAAAATTTATGTGCATGATATAATGATCTTTTTCGTCATTGTAATTTTTTGTAATATTAGCAACTTTCGCAGTCGAGGGATTTATTCCTTTTTTTATAAATTCATGATGGTGATTCAAGATATCCGACACCTCATAGTCTTCGATCATATTTGTATACATCGCTCCATCCGGCTGCATTGAGTGATTGGCTGTAGCCAAAATTTCGGCATATAGATTTAGATAGCTTGCGGTAATACCAAGTTTTTTTTGACTTTTATTTTTTTTTAAAAGTGAATAAAAGTTTTTTTTGTATTGTTTTTGTCGTGCGGCAAAAATAATTTTATTTTTCTCCATTCGGGTTTTCGCACTGTCTTTTTTATCATTTATGGAGATTACTGAGGCGATTTTGGCAAGTGAGTGCTTTGTTTTTTCCTTAATAACTTTTTTTGCTTTTGATTTCGGAAGTAATGAGATTTTTTTTAACCCTAGAGTTTTTTTCAGAGGAACCGGCTGTGGTGTTTTTTTTAGTCCTGCCATGGCTATTAAAATAGGTATATTGTTGTATTTATATCATTTTTTGTATTTTGCGGATAGTTTTGTTTTAATACCTGCTTCGCGGAGATTTGGCTTGTCATTCGTAGAGTAGCCAATTACTGCATTCTTGGATTTTTAGCTTTTACCCTTCGTTGCTGAAGCTAAAAAAGCCAAAACAAATGCGTCCTAAAAAGAGCACTATAAACGTTTCAGTCGTATCAAAGCCATTACTACCAAAAACTAGGGGTCCCCGAAAAATGCGAGCGGAAGCCAGCAGACAGTTATGAACGCAGTGAATATCTGACTGCTGAGCTGAGCAGTATTTCATGGGGGGAGGAGGAGCAATCGGAAATCGAAAGAATTTTTCTCTCTTTGATTGTTGATGCCAACAAGGCCATTGCCACCAAAAACCAGGGGTCCCCGCAAAATGCGAGCGGAAGCCATCAGAAAGTTGTGAGCGTAAGCGAACATCTTTCTGATGAGCTGAGCAGTATTTTGCGGGGGGAGGAGGAAGTCGCGAAACCTGAAGAAGCATCCGACGGATGATTCGAAAGGTGAAGCGAAATTCCGACGAGGAGGATCAATCGTAAATCGAAAGAATCCCTCTCTCTTCGATTGTAGACGCCAACAAGGCCATTGCCACCAAAAACTAGGGGTCCCCATGAAATGCGAGCGGAAGCCTTCAGAACGCTGTGAGCGTCAGCGAACAGGATTCTGAAGAGCTGAGCAGTATTTCATGGGGGGAGGAGGAAGTCGCGAAACCTGAAGAAGCATCCGAAGGATGATTCGAAAGGTGAAGCGAACTTCCGACGTGGTGGGTCAGGCGAGACTCGAACTCGCGGCCAATTGCTTAAGAGGCAACTGCTCTACCAACTGAGCTACTGACCCGAAATGTTTTTTTGCAGTGATTAAATTAGCATTTACTCATACCTCTTTGCAAGATCCGGTTATTATTTATAAATGGCATTTTTGTGTGATGTTTGATCTATTGATTCTGTTTTTTTCAATTTCGGCCGGCTAACTCCTACCTACTTAACCAAAAAGCTTTTTAGCAGAGTTTTGCCTTTATCCAGCACGATCTCGTCCTCATCGACTGCAGCGGCAAATGTGACAATGTAGGCGATATTGCTATTTACGATTATTTTTTGATGATACCTTATTGTGTCTCGCTTGGCATCGACCTTCCCGGTGAACACGAGATAATAAGCCGGCACAACGACTCCGGCTACCGAATTCTCGATCTGCTCTTGATTCTCCAAACTAAAATTCACCAAATCTTTTTTACTCTTATTTAAGACTTGCTTGCCATATTCAACAACATCAACCGGGGCGGGTAACTCTGTTTTAAGAATAACCACATTTGCGATCGGCAGTTTATCTTTTAGATTATTACGAATCGCAATTTGGGTTTCAGGCGCAAAACCCTCAGGGAGATTTTTTTTCTCGGTAATTTCCCAATCCAGATAATGAATAAAATTGAACTCATCTGAGGTATAGATTTTATAGTTGGGCGGAATTTGAGCTACGTCAACGCTCGGCTCACCGATACCCAAACATCCCGTTAACATTAGTTGACTGCTTAAAACAAGCAGAATAACGATTTTTTTAATCATTGTTTTTTGTTTATTTTTGTTGCAAAAATTATACCCGTTATATCGAAAATTAACCACTCTCGTGTTTTAGGAATTGATGAATTGGTTTTTTTTGAGATGGAGTTGTGCCTCTTATGTTGGCACTCTCAGTCTTAGAGTGCCAATACATCCGTTTCGACTTCTTATCACTATACCATAATTTCACTCTAAAAGATAGAGCTTTTGCTTTTGTTTTTGCGGCTTATGACTAAAATCAAAGGCGCAAAAAATATTCAATAAAAAGGACACAAATGAAACTTTGTCTTTTATCTTTTATACGGAACAAAAACGTGGCAGCGCGCAAGACGAATGATGATGAAAAATTGATCATGGATGCCGCACGCAGAATGGGGCACAAGATTACTTTGATCAGGGCTGAAAAATGCCATACATATTGTGGACATAGACAACTCCAGGTTTTTTATAATAATAAGCCGTTTCCGAAATTCGATGCGATAATCCCCAGGGTCTCAGCGCTTGGCAAGGTTCATCTTGAATGCATTATGATGAAACATCTTGAGCTTTTGGGTCACACTTTGGTTAACCGGTATTATCCATGTATCAATGCAAAAAATAAGCTACGTACTTTAGAGAAAATGGTTTTAAATAATATACTTGTACCTAAAACTATTTCTGTGACTAGGAATGAATATCTTGATGAGGCTATTACGAGAGTTGGCGGTGTTCCAGTTGTTTTGAAAACGCCTTTTGGTTCGCTTGGCGTTGGGGTCGCTATTGTTGAGAGTAAGCGATCTCTTCAGTCATCCTTGGATATTTTTTGGGGTTCATCAGGCACTAGGCATATGCTGATTCAAGAATATATTAAGGAGTCGAATGGCAAAGATATTAGGGTTTTTGTTGTAGGAGGTAAAATTGTAGCCGCGATGGAGCGTACCGCTCAAGAAGGGGACTTTAGGTCCAATATTAATGCAGGGGGCGCAGGTGCAACTGTTGAATTAACTTATGAGGAAAAGAAAATGGCATTGAAGGCGACAAAAGTGATGAAGTTGCAAATTTCCGGTGTTGATATTTTGCGATCTGATAAAGGACCTCTGATAATGGAAGTTAATTGCAATCCAGGGCTTAAAGGTATTACTGAAGTGACGGGACTTGACATCGGAGGCGAGATTGTTAAATTTGCTGTGGGTTTTGCAAAAAGACAAAAGGCCATCAGGAAAAAATAGTAAAATATGAAGGGGATATTGCACATATAGGAAATCATTAAATAATTTTAACGCATAAGTGTTATGAGCCTGAATTATGGAGTGATTGTACCTCACCCTCCGATTATGGTGCCGAGTGTCGGGGGCAGGGAAGGGATTGGGCCTATTGAAAAAACAGTGAATTCCATGCTGAAGATTTCGAGGAAAATCGCTGAGATTAAGCCTGATTTAATTATAACGATTTCGCCTCATGGTTTGATAATGCCGGATAGTATTAGTGTAAGAGTTCCACACAGCGGAGTTGTTAGTGGTTCGCTGGCTGAGTTTGGAGATGAGAATGTGGGGCTTGAAAAGAAGATCGATCGTAAGTTTATTGAAAACCTCATTAATCATTGTGCGGGGTCGGGGATCAAGCTGGTTGGAACCGATGATGAATATTTGGATCATGGCGTGATTGCTCCCATGTCATATATTGATGCGGCGATGAGTAACGATTACAAGATTGTGACATTAAATATAACGCTTGGCGGTCTTGAGCATCATTATAATTTTGGCAAGATTTTGCGGGGAGTTTGTGAGGCTGATGATCGTAAAATTGTGTTTGTTGCGTCAGGAGATTTATCGCATTGCCTCACCAAAAAGGCACCGGTTGAATACAATGCCGAGGGGCCGAAATTTGATAAAAAATTGGTCGAATATTTGCAAAAAGGGGAGACTGCCAGAATAATTTATATGGATCCTTTTTGGCTGGATGAGGTGGCGGAATGTGGGCTTAGAAGTATTGTTACGATGATGGGTGCAATGGATAAAAAGAGTGCTGACTGTAATATTTTGTCGTATGAAGGCCCTTATGGTGTTGGGTATTTGGTTGCTGAATATGAGATGTAGCGATTTTGATTGGATGGGGTGATGTAATTGATATTATACTGGGCCGGGTTAAAGATTTTTTTGGGCTAAAGGAGCCCGATGCAATCGCGCTCCAACTTTCGGTCTTCTGATTGCGCTTAAACTTCCGGGATTGTAATCTATTGTGTTTGTTATTTGGATCAGGTGCGTTTAACTCCTAACAAAATATAAAATGCATAAATATTGCCGGTTGGCTCTGGATTCTATTGAATATTATTTGCAACATAATGATTATTTGGAGACGCCAAAAGGGCTACCTGATGGGGCTTACAAAAAACGGGCCGGAGTTTTTACTTCTCTTCATTTAAAAAATGACCATAGCTTGAGAGGGTGCATTGGCACTTTTGCGCCTACTAAAGAGAATATTGCTGAGGAGATCATTTATAATGCCGTTATGGCTGCGCTTGAAGATCCTCGATTTGCTCCTGTTGCATTGGGAGAGCTTAAGAATTTGGAGGTTTCTGTTGATGTTTTGCAGGCTCCGGAGGATTGTAAAAAGGAGGATTTGGATCCGCGGAAATATGGGGTGATTGTAACTAAGGATAAACGTAAGGGGTTATTGCTGCCTGACCTGCCGGGAATAGATGATGTCGAGCAGCAGATTACGATTGCGTCCGGCAAGGGAGGGATTGATTATCCCCGTGAGGATTTTAGAATACAGAGGTTTATGGTGGAGAGGTATATTTGAGGGGTTTTAAAAAAGGACTCCCATTTGGAAGCCCCTTTTATTGTATTTGTGTCTGCGTCGATTTATGCCGTCGGTCTCTTATTGATTATGCGATCAACAAGACCGTATTTTACGGCGTCCTCTGCGGATAAGAAGTTGTCTCTATCCGTATCTTTTTCCACTTGAGCCATTTTTTGGCCGGAATGCTTGGCGATAATATCGTTAAGTCTTTTTTTTGTTTTCAGAATGTGGTTGGCGTGAATTGCGATATCTGAGGCTTGACCTTCAACACCACCAAGAGGTTGGTGAATCATTACCTCTGCATTCGGCAGGCAAAATCGCTTTCCTTTTGCACCCGCTGTGAGCAAAACGGCTCCCATGCTTGCTGCCATCCCGATGCAAACTGTGCAGACATCGGCTTGAATATATTGCATTGTGTCGTAAATGGCTAAACCGGCAGTAACATGACCTCCGGGACTATGAATGTACATAGTTATATCTTTCTTGGGGTTTTCTTTCTCCAAAAATAATAATTGCGCGATAATCGCATTTGCTACTCCGCTATCAATAGCCGTACCTAAAAAAATAATTCGATCTTTAAGTAGCCGTGAATAGATATCATAGGCGCGCTCGCCATCGTGACTTTTTTCGATTACTGTGGGAATCGTGTAGCTGCCGTTGGCGCTGGGGGCGATTCCTGAATTTTGAGTGTTTTGCATATTTTTTATATTAATTGTTTTGTTTGGATTTATTAGGTTCTTATGCGTAATTGTAGCATAATTTGAGCCTTTTTTTAAGACTTGAGAGCTTGACACGGATATAAAATATTCTAAATTTATAAAGGGGGAATAAGAGACTGATTGTATAATTAGGGCTAAGGGCGGGGAGTTGATGCCGGTGTGTGTTTTGGCTGGACGATGGTTATTTTATAATGGGTTGTTTTTGTGCTGAAGAGGGGTCAGTAATCTCCTTAAAAAACCCGGAATTTAATAGGTTATAAAAAAAGACTTAAAATCCTTGACATCCTAATTAAGTTTAAGTAAATTGTCGTTACGTTTTGCAATAAATGGCGAAGCAAATTGAGATTGCGAGAGCAGAACTTTAACAATCTGGTTATAATAGAGAAACTGTTTATTCTAATTAAAGTTTTTCTCAGCATTTTATGCTGAGCACAAAGAGTCAAATCTTTTCAATGAAGAGTTTGATCCTGGCTCAGGATTAACGCTGGCGGTGTGTATAATACATGCAAGTCGAGCGCCCTGCACTTTGTTTATAACCTTTTGGGGTTGTAGGTAGAGTGCAGGGAGCGGCGGACGAGTGAGTAACGCGTTGGAACCTGCCCTAAACTCAGGGATAGCCCACTGAAAAGTGGATTAATACCGGATAGTCCCTACGGGGTAAAGATTTATCGGTTTAGGAGGGGCCTGCGTAGTATCAGCTTGTTGGTGAGGTAATGGCTTACCAAGGCTATGACGTTTAGCTGGTCTGAGAGGATGATCAGCCACGATGGGACTGAGACACGGCCCATACTCCTACGGGAGGCAGCAGTAAGGAATCTTCCGCAATGGGCGAAAGCCTGACGGAGCAACACCGCGTGATCGACGAAGCCCCTTGGGGTGTAAAGGTCTTTTCTGAAGGAATAATTCTGAATGTACTTCAGGAATAAGCACCGGCTAACTACGTGCCAGCAGCCGCGGTAATACGTAGGGTGCAAGCGTTATCCGGAATAATTGGGCGTAAAGCGTCTGTAGGCGTTTTGATAAGTTAGGTATTAAAGTCTGGGGCTCAACCTTAGAAATGTACCTAAAACTGTCAGAATAGAGTCATGAAGAGGCAAGTGGAATTCTGTGAGTAGGGGTAATATCCGTAGATCCACAGAGGAACACCAAAAGCGAAGGCAGCTTGCTGGTCATGTACTGACGCTGAGAGACGAAAGCGTGGGGAGCGAACAGGATTAGATACCCTGGTAGTCCACGCCGTAAACGATGGATACTCGGTGTTGGAGGGCTCGACCCCTTCAGTGCCTAAGCTAACGCGATAAGTATCCCGCCTGGGGAGTACGGTCGCAAGATTAAAACTCAAAGGAATAGACGGGGACCCACACAAGCGGTGGAGCATGGGGTTTAATTCGATAATAAGCGGGGAACCTTACCAAGACTTGACATCCTGGGAATCTCAGAGAAATTTGAGAGTGCCGCAAGGAACCCAGTGACAGGTGCTGCATGGTTGTCGTCAGCTCGTGCCTTGAGGTGTTCGGTTAAGTCCGTAAACGAGCGCAACCCTTGTCCTATGTTGTATTTTTCATAGGAGACCGCCTCGCACAACGGGGAGGAAGGTAAGGATGACGTCAAATCAGCATGGCCCTTATGTCTTGGGCGACACCCGTGCTACAATGGACGGTACAAAGGGCTGCAAAGGAGTAATCCGGAGCCAATCCCTAAAACCGTTCTCAGTTCGGATTGAAGGCTGCAATTCGCCTTCATGAAGTTGGAATCGCTAGTAACCGCGTATCAGCCATGGCGCAGTGAATATGTTCCTGGGTCTTGTACTCACCGCCCGTCACATGATGAGAGGTGGGGGCGCCCGAAGTACCTGATTTATTTAGGTCCTAAGGTGAAACCACTGATTGGCATGAAGTCGTAACAAGGTATCCGTAGGAGAACCTGCGGATGGAACACCTCCTTTCATGGAGATCAGTCCCGGCAACGGGATTAGTCGACCGGCATTCATTTATTTGAGTGTCGTGGCAGTTTCTCTATTATAATTAGAGTGTTAAAGATAACAGGCAAGAGCCTCGATTTAATTATTGGGGTTTTTTGTATTACGTCTGATAATGCTGAAAATAATATTTGCCCATTGTATTTTGCGGCGTATATTGGCTTTAGTCATTTATTTGAAATATATGTCGAGCGGATTCAGTAAGAAAGTAAAAGAGGAACTTTTTTTTAAGAATGGCAGATGTTGTGCTATATGTAAAAAACTTTGTGGTACCAATATTGAGGCTCATCATATAGAAATGAAAAAGAATGGTGGCAAAAATACGATAGAGAATGCTATATCTCTGTGTTTCGACTGCCATGCTGAAGCGGGTTTTAGCAATAAGGATCACCCAAAGGGCAATATGTATGGAGAGGGTGAGCTTAAAAAACATAAACTATACTGGGAGAATTTTTGCATGAAAAATCCAGGGAAAATTAGTTGTGCAAACTTAGAAAGAAAGGAGAATGTCATTGATAATTTTTTAGTTGAAATAGAGCTTAACAAAAGAATGATTAATAGTTGTCTACAAAGAGAAAAGGATAGACCAGCGTCTAAAAGCAATTTGATGGGTAAATGCGTTGATAGATGTTTTGACAAATTATTAGCTGCTGGACTGTTAAATATATTACCTGAGATAATTAGGATCAATATACTGGATACTTATAATTTGTTTAGAAGAATCAATAGTCTTTGTGAGACTCTTTCTGGTGAATCCAGAAAAGGTCCGGTGAATGACGATATTAGAATTACTATGAATGAAGCAGCCGAAATGGCAGGAGTTCTAGTGGAGGAAATTAATAATTGGTGGAGCCTAAGGGAGTCGAACCCTTGACCTCCTGCGTGCAAAGCAGGCGCTCTAGCCAACTGAGCTAAGGCCCCACGTTGTGATCTTGGCTAATGTTTTGCGAACTTGGTTGGTTCGCTTCGCTCTAATACTAGTATCTGTAGTGGAGCTTTTCGTCGCCGTTGAGGCGACGGGTGAAAATTTCTTTGAAATTTTCAATGGTGGGCGAGGGAGGACTTGAACCTCCGACCTCATCGTTATCAGCGATGCGCTCTAACCACCTGAGCTACTCGCCCGTGCCGAATTTTTAAAAGCTCATGAAGTATATGAAAAATGATTGAGTAAGTCAAAATAAAAAAATCTGAATATTGATGAATTTGTTTTTTTGGGCATAATGATTCGATGCGTACTTTTCCCCGGGGATTTCTCGTTAACTGTTTTATGGGGATAGCTGAAATTCATCGGAATGCTGGTGGGTGAGGTTGCTCGCGCATTGTTGGAGGCTAGGCTGTTTGGGTTGCTACAGTATTGGAAAGCAAGATTGTTTGCGTTTTAGCGACCGGGCTTGGTGGTGGCTGGGTTGCCGGGGGGATAAAGGATTGGAAAGCTAACTTGTTTGCGTTTTAATGACTGGGCTTGGTGGAGGTCGGGCTGCCGGGGCTGCCAAAGTATAGGGATCCAACAGCAGGAGTTGGAGTATGGCTACCCAAAGTTGGAGCAGGGCTACAGCCCTGCTTCAGAGCAGCAGACACAATCGGTGAAGCGGGAGCATGGCCAGAGCCAAAAAGTTGGAGCAGGATTGTATCCTGGTTCTTTTAAAGAATTGGAGCCCGATGCAA
>JAHJTR010000039.1 GCA_018829865.1 Patescibacteria group bacterium
CCCCAAAAAATTTTATCTTTTCTTAATCTCCCTCTGTTAAAGTTTTTTCAGTGTCTGTCCTTTAACAATTTTTCAATTCTTTGGGAGAAAGATCCATGCAAAAATTTGCAATTACTCTCACCCTTCTGATTTCATTGATTTTACAAAGTGGTTGCCAAACCAGTCCACCACCTTTCCCGGGATCGCAGGTATTAGGTCAAAGTATGACTTACCTAAGGGCCTCCGACCTTCCATGGAGTATTGCCGGCAATCCTCGGGAGCAAAGCAGTAAGCCTAATAACTTCTTCGCGCCGGTTTTCAGTCTGGTAGCCACCTCAAACAAGGTCATCAGTGGCGGCGAGCTCAAATTTCAAATTCATTCTTCGTCGGATAATGATGGAGATCAAATCACTTTTTGGTGGAAGAGCAGCTCCGGTAAATTTACCTATTGGAATTCATCAGCCAGTTCAGTTAGATGGCAGGCTCCTGTCGTCACAAGTGAGACAATTGTCCCCATTTACATCAATGCGAGTGATGGACGTGGCAAGGTTGAAACCCAAGTGTTCAAGATCAGCGTGCTCAAAAATGCTAACGCGGATGATATCATAACCACTAATGTAGTTTACACTCCGATTGTGGCACCGGCTGCAGGCAATCCGCCGGTTTATTACCCCAATGAAGATGTTCGCATCGGCTGGAATACTGTAAACAGTTCACAAAAAACTGCCAGCGGTATTATGACCTGCCTGTGGATCACAGCAAATGAGCAAGTACCACTCACAGCCACATCTGAAAAAATCAATGTTGGTAATCTAGCTCCAAACGAAACCAAACAGCGCTGGACAAACTTCTACATTCCTAAAACAACAGTCCCCGGTTACTACTACATTGCCCTCAAAAACGACTGCGACAATGTTGTAGCGGAAGCTAACGAAACCAACAATGAGGCCTTTTTATACATCTGGGTACGCCCCAAAGGTTCACCCAGGCGTTAAAATCGGTACGAATCAATCCCCGAATTTTTAAAACGACAGACACTAAATGTCTTCTTCCGGATGCAAGCCGCATACCTAAAGAAGCAATTCCCCGAGAAAAGAGGAGGTGATACTCATAAATATCGCCTCCTCTTCATCCACATCACCCGAAGCAACTGTTCCGGCTCCAATTTAAACTTTTTCTAACGGCGCCACAGATATAGCTAATTTTTTCACCCCAACTCGCGGATCTTTGAAAGCAATAGTAATCACTCCACCCGTAACATTTAGCACAATTCCGGCTCCAAATTTTTTATGCTCAACATTATCGCCATCATGATATTCTTCTCCACTATTTCCGGCTTCAACCGCGATACCCACATCAGCAGTCTCATCCTCCATAGGCACAGGCTTAATCGCCCCAATTCCGGATCTCTGCCTATCACCCGCAATTTCAAATCCGGTCTTCATAACAAGCTCCTCCGGCAAATCAGCCAAAAACTGCGATGGTGCATTACACCTACTATCGCCATAAAGCAAACGCCTCTTAGCACAGAGCAAAAATAATAGTTCCTTAGCTCTGGTCACTCCCACATACATCAATCTTCTCTCTTCCTCCAATTCCGCCGGCTCAAGCATACTCCTTGAGTGAGGGAAAACCCCTTCCTCAAGACCGCAAATAAACACATAAGGGTATTCAAGCCCTTTAGCCGCATGCAAAGTCATCATCGTAATAGCACTCTCGCCATCATTCAGTTGATCAATATCGGCAATAAGCGCAACTTCTTCCAAAAAAGTCGCAAGCGAAATACCCGGTTCCAGTTTGTCATACTTACTGGCAACAGAGATAAGTTCCTGCACATTCTCAAATCGCACTTCACCTTCAGGCGAACCATCAAGCAGAAATTTTTTATATTTGGCAGTAATCAAAATATGTTTAATAACTCCGGCAGCGGCAAATTCTTTATTAGCACCCCTAAGTTCATTAATCAATTTAGCAAATTTCAGCAAATCATCCTTTTTAGCCGGACTCAGATCACTAATCTCCTCAGCCCTACAAATAGCTTCCATCAAAGTAATTCCCAGTAATTTAGCAAATTCTTGCACCACCTGTATCGTCCGATTCCCAATTTTCCTTGCCGGCACATTCAAAATCCGCAGCAATCTCACACTATCTGCCGGATTATGAATCACCCTCAAATACGCCAGCACGTCTTTAATCTCCTTCCTCTCATAAAACCGCACCCCGCCAACAATCTTATAAGGGATCCCATACCTCATAAAAACTTCTTCAAGCACACGAGATTGAGCATTAGTTCTATACAGAACCACAAAATCTTTATAAGTCACCTCATTTAATCCGGCCATACTGATTCTCTCAATCTCCCGAGCGATAGTTTCACCTTCATGCCGCTCATCTTCCGCCCTAATAACTTGGATTAAGTCACCTTTATTGTTCTCTGTCCACAGTTTTTTCTCAGTCCGATTTTTATTCTTCTTAATAACATTATCAGCAGCATCCAAAATCGTTTGCGTAGACCGATAATTTTGCTCAAGCTTCACAATTTTAGCTTCCGGATAATCCTTATGAAAATCCAAAATATTCTGAATATCAGCGCCCCGCCAACTATAAATCGACTGCCAATCATCTCCAACAACACAAATATTCCGATATTTCTCAGCCAGCATAGTCACAAGTTTATACTGCGCATGATTCGTATCTTGATACTCATCCACATTAATATACTTAAACTGCTCCTGATATTTTAGCAAAACAGCATCCTCCTTTATAAAAAGCTCAACCGTCTTCATCAAAATATCATCAAAATCCAGCGCATTCGCTTTATCCAATTCCTTCTGATAAACCTCATAAACAATTGCCGTCTGGTCGGTAAAAATATTATTGGCAAACTTCCTATATTCCAAAAAATCCATCAACTGATTTTTCGCCCCAGAAATATGAGACAAAACCGCCCGCGGATTAAATTTACGATCATCAATCTGCAAATCCTTCATAATCATCTTCACCAAAGCCAACTGATCAGCCCCGTCATAAATCACAAAAGCATTTTCCTTCCCCATCAAATGAATATTCTTCCGCAAAATCCTCACACAAATCGAATGAAAAGTCCCCATAGTCGGCATATCCGGCGACTGAAAATGCGACGGATCAATCGTAACACCCAAAAGCTCAGCAACCCGAAGTTTCATCTCACTAGCCGCCTTATTAGTAAAAGTAACCGCCAAAATATTCCAAGGATTCACCCCTTTCTCTTTAATCAAATAAGCGATTCTATGTGTAAGTGCCCGCGTTTTCCCGCTACCCGCGCCGGCAATTACTAAAACCGGTCCTTCAGTGTTGGTGACAGCGCCTTGCTGCATTTGGTTTAGAGCGATCAGTAATTCCATCTAATGAATCAAAATAATTAATTGACCTACAATATAAAGGCTATACATTCCAATTGAAAGCACAAAAAAATAAATTATTGATCTACCAATTAGTCGCCAATTTCAGTATTGGTATCTTTTCCATTTCCATTAACGAGATCCCTAACTAAATTCTCCTCACGAATTCTCTTTATATTATCTTCAAAAATTTTATTTAAATCCAAGTCAGGGTAATCCTCGGGAGGAAATAACAAACGAAGAATAGGACTTAATTTAAATATTTTTTTCATATCATGCTCTTTTTTCCCAACACCTACCATCTTATTAAAGTTAACAATCCCTTCAGGAGTAAATACCCTTACCGTAAATGTTCTTCCTTTTATTTTCAGAGTCCAAAGATGAAATCCCATTATTTTGTTTTTATCAACATTTTTCACCTTAACCGAATCAAAACCAAATTTTTTCCTCAAAAATTGTCTCAACACTATAATGTCGTCCTCGCTCATACATACGATTCTAAGTCCTGTCCCTCCCAAAGAAGCTTTTTCAAAGTTTCTGTCATTATTTCTGAACATTGCCTCCGCTATTTCCATTTCATTTCTAATTCGGGGTGTAACTTGAACATGCATAGGATGTTTTTCATCTTTCAAATCATTAATCATTATTCCTCTGGTATAAAAGTTATATTGATATTTAAAGGGTTTCCCATCTTCGGTTTGTATTTCATTAGGATTTGGGGAGGGTCTATCAATATGAGCTACTAATTCTGATTCACTACATTGACCGCTTTCGGGATTAAGGTTGTAGAAAAATGTATGATCGTAAGAACTTGTCCCTATTTTACTCTCTTTATCAACGAGTACCTTATTCCAGACATCTCTGAAAAAGAATTCCATATCTTCCAAATTTTCAGTAAGTCTTTTATCAATATCTATAAAAAGGAGAGTCATTAGCACCATTTTTCTCCTGGCAGCTTTTCTTACACTATCAGCATATCTTTCATCACATATTACAGCGAATAAATCACCAGGAGTATGTAAATGTTCAATCTCACTTGTTTGTAAAGAGCCAATTGACCCTAAATAATCTTCACTAATTGACAATAAGAATTGATTAACGGCAAAACTTGATCTTCTGAATATTGAAAGCCTTTCCTCTGTAAGTTTTTCAAAAGAATCTTTAATAATCCGTATTTCCTTGGTAAATTCCAATCGCTCTCTTTTCATTAATTTAAATTCTTTACACAATGTTTCATTATATGAGCTAATGTTATTTCCCTTAAGCTTTTCTTGAATATTTTTCAACCAATTTTCTCTGTCTTCTAATAATTTCAGGTTGAATTCAATTCTTGCTTTCCTTTTCTCTAAAATACCCCTCCTAGCATTGATATTCGGATCATTAAGAAAATAAGGGCTATCATTGATCACATCAACTATCGTTTTTTTCTTTTTTGAATCTTTTATCACCTCACATAAATCTCTCAGCCTGGTAACAGTAAAAGGCAATTTTTTTAATATTGTCCTAATAGCTTCTCTTTCAAGATCGATATGTTCAGATATTTTCTTGTTATTATCATATTCTTTATTTACGTCGCGGTTACTTTTATCTGCACGCCACAGAAGCAAGTGTAAAAATTGATCTATGTCATCTATGTTAAAAAGATCACCAGTATTATTATCACGCTCAGGCAAGATTGATGTAGAGCTTTCAATTGTATTTCGGGTTCGATTACCATTTTGAATTGTTTTCTTGAGTTTTTTATATAATTTATCATAGTCCAATTCAGGATATTTTTTCCTATTATAGAGCATTGGCAATATAGAGCTCCCTAAATAGGTCCTTCTCAGTTCATATTCCTGCCAACTAACTTCCTTCTTGCAAGTATAATCAACCAAACCATGCGTCGTAAAGCATTGGATTTCATAATTATGACCTTCATAGTTCAAAGAATATTTGCTATAGCCTTCGATTCCAACATAATCCGGGTCACTATCTCTTTCATCATTAATTCCAAATTGCGCATGTATATATTGTCGAAATTTTTCCAGATGTTCAGGTTGCATAAATACAAACCTGATCCCATTCTCGTCATCTCGATTCACCTCGGCCGGTTCCCCCTGTCGTATTTCTTTTGATGCCCTGCTGTTTAGAGATTTACTGCGCGTAGAAATCTCAACCGGAATAATTTCCTCGGCATCTGTTCCCTTATTAAGTACAATATCTCGCGTATTAAATCTTATCATGTGACTATAATTGTTCCTGTATTTTTCTAAATTTTTAGGTTCAATTTTATCCCTAATTGCCACAGTTTGTGCCTTTCCTTCACATTCATTGTTTTTTCCAAGATTATAAAAGAAGAGATTGCCTCCATTCATTTCTCCCATTTTAATATTCTCAGGTTGCAGATATTTCATCCAAAGATCTTCAAAAAATTTCTGCATACTATTGCCATCATTCTCCCTCGCCAACATTGCAGGAATGAAAACTAGTCGCATTAGCACAAATTTTCGCTTTGCCTCATATCTCACAACATCATGATATCTCGTATCTCCCATTATTTTAAATAAACCGCCGAAGTCGTGAGTGTGCGTTACCTCCTCTCGTTGTAGAGCAAATTCTTTGTCGAGAAATTTGACGCTTATTTCTTTTTCAATATACTCATTTACCGCTACACTGGCCCTTCTGAACAATTCCATTCTTTCCTGGTAATTGTAGTCAGCTTCCAAATCTATTTCTTGCCCTTCATCCTCCAGACTTTTTTGTACAGCTTTTATATATATTTTTTCATTATCAGTTTGTTTTCTGAAATCCGAAGTTAATCGCTCCTTTTGAACTGTTTCTAATAAGCCCGCAAGATTTTTAATTCTTTCTTCAAGTCTTGATTCTCTCATTTTTAATATTTCATCTCGCTTTGCCAGAGCTTCTTTTTTCCCCAGAATTCTATGATCACTCACAACAAATGGACTATCATTAATAGCAGTTTCTAGGTTGTCTTCCATCTTCGACGGATTCTGCTCTCCAAAAAGTCTATTCATTTCTTCAATATCCCGTATGTAAGCAGGTATTTGTTTGAGTTCCTCAATACCACAGGCTTCCGAGATAATTCTTCTTATAGCATCCCCAGTATCCACACAATAACTTTTTATTAGTTGATTATCACCGCATTTTTCGAGAAATTCTGAATTGGGAGTATTAGTGTCCCATAATACTAGCTCACTAAAATACCATAGATTACATAGTTTTTTCATTTCCTTCCAGTAGTCGCTGTTTTCAGTATTTCTTTTCTCTTGCATTCAAATAAAATTAATGGCACTTTATTATAAAGCATTTTTAAAATATGTAAAGATAAAAATACACTCATGAAAACCTCAAATAACGATAATTTTGATCTTATTTCTATAATAAGCGCAGATCCACTCAAAGATGCTGATAAATTCATAAGTGATTGGCTTAATCAAGGCTTTCACGCCGACATGCATTATCTAAAAAAGAATCATCATAAAAGGGTGAATCCCCAAAAGATAATGCCTCGCTCAAAAAGCGTGATTATTGTAGCAAAAAATTATTATAGTGAGGAGTCAAATGCATATTCACCTCAAGAATCCGGCTCCATCAGCAAATACGCCCGTTTCCGCGATTACCACAAGCAAATCGAAAAAATGCTCAAGTCATTAACTCACGCATTACAACAAGAATTCCCAAATGCAACAACAAAAAGCTACGTCGACCACGGCCCCATCCTCGAAAAAGGCTTCGCTCAAAAAGCCGGCCTCGGATTCATCGGCAAAAACACAACACTAATAACGCCAAAATTCGGCTCATGGGTATTTTTAGGAAGCATCATAACCGATATCCCTCCTGAAAAACTTCAATCAAGCAGTCAAAATATATCACCCCAAAGCAAAACACCTCCACCAAAATCAGCCAACCCTAACCCTCCGGCCCC
>JAHJTR010000004.1 GCA_018829865.1 Patescibacteria group bacterium
ATGGCTTCCCATTCTTCATGAGTTATTTCTACTATTTCTAGCATTTTTAATGGAACACCCTGCGGTTTGTAATATTTTATAGCAGGGTGTTTTCTTAGGTCTCTGATTAGTCTTGGGCGTGGTGACATTGGGATTTTTTATTTCTTGTCTTTATTTTCTTTGATTTTTTTGATTTCGGCAAGTCTTTCGTTTAGCATTGATTCCTCTTCTTCGATAGTGGGAGGATTTTGGAATCTACACATTTGATTGCCTGCAAATCTACCGGGGCCGTTTCTGAATCTTCGACCTCTAAGTTGATTGGGAGCGTCATTTGTTGCGCAATTTCCTCTTCCCATACCGTTTTGAGGGCCGTTACCGGTTGGGCCGGTTCCATCTAAATTTGGCATAATTTATTGGGTTAATAAATATACTGTTATGAGTATATACCCAATACTTAAATAATGCAATAGTGGCTGTTGTTTAAAAAACTTCGTTTTATTATTTACTGCATTCTACAATCTGGAAGTTGTTTAACATCCAGGTGAATTTTTTTTGTTTTTTGAGGCCGGCTTTTTTGATGAAGTGATCGAGGCTCAGTTCGTGGTATTTTTTGAAGTAGATTGATTCCCAGAGGCTGACTATTAAATTGCCGATGGGGTTTTGGGGGGTTGAGTAGTCGACGATTATTATTTTGCCGTTTGGTTTTGTGGTGCGTTTCATTTCTTTGAGGACGGAGATGGCTATTTGGTGCGGCATGTCGTGGAGGGCGAGTGATACGCAGGATGCGTCGAAGGTATTTGTTTTGAAGGGGATGCGGGTGGCGTCTGAAAGGAGGAATTGCATTTTTAGATTTGGGTGCTTTTTTTGATTGGCGATTTTGAGCATGTCGGGGGAGAGGTCGATTCCCGTTACGTTGTGGCCTTTTTTTGCGAAGGC
Organism: Patescibacteria group bacterium; assembly: GCA_018829865.1. Lineage (GTDB taxonomy): Bacteria > Patescibacteriota > Gracilibacteria > UBA1369 > JAHJTR01 > JAHJTR01. Next base: position 916 of record JAHJTR010000004.1, read on the forward strand.
TAGCGATTGTTCGCCGGTGCCGCAGGCCATGTCGAGGATTTTTAGGGGAATGGTTTTGTTTGAGGAGGGGATTAGTGCTGCGGTTTTAGTGCGGAGTCCTTTTAGAATAAAACCCATGTAATCGTATATTGGGGCGTATCGTTTGAAGAATTTGGAATTGTATTTTTGGTGATTTTGTTGGAGGTTTTGCATTTTTAATTCTTTTTACGAGTTGTTTCGTGCAGTTTTAATAACAATAGCAATTACTACAAAAGCTGCAATTCCCATAGCTGTCCATGGCAGCCAAGGGTTTTTTTCTGTGAGCCTTGATTCTTCATTGTCACAGGTGTCGCCGATGCCGTCGCCGTCGGTGTCTTTTTGGTTGCTGTTTGGTTGGTCTGGGCAGTTGTCTTTTGAGTTTACTATGTTGTCGCCGTCGAAGTCTTCGCAGGCGTCTCCGCGGCCGTTGTCGTCGATGTCTTTTTGGTCTGTGTTGGCTATTTGTACGCAGTTGTCTTTGATATCTGATACTCCATCATTATCAACATCCGGCTCTTTGAAAGTTGGATTTGTTTTTGATTCTCCGAGCTGTGCTTTGATTACTTTTAGATCTGTACCTTGAAGTGTACCCGGCTCTGATGTTTGAATGTTTGCATAAGTTCGTGCATCTGAGTAGAGAGTATATGTTTTGTTTGGGAGCGCCAGCCATCTGATTTCAACTTCGGCTAATGTTTCATTTTTATTATTGTTGAAGGAGATTTCTCGCATTCGTAGCGGTTGAGCGTGCTCAAATTCAATGCGCCATTTTTTTGCGGTGGTTTCAGGGAAGGATAAAGAAGTGCTGTCTAATCTTTTTTTTGCGACTATTGTTTTCCAATTGTTGCCCATTTGTGCTTTAAGGGCAATTGTATGCGGTAAAGCTACATTATTATCCAAAGATAAATAAAGAGTGTCCGCTTTGAAGGCATTGTCTGCTTGTAATTCAATAAATGCAGTTCCTTTATCTTCATCCAGATTAAATTCTGCGGTGGTATCGTAATTTTGATCTGTTAATGAATTTTTATCTCCTATTATTGCTGATGTAATTGTGGTTTTAATTTCTAATTTGGTTTCAGTATATTTATTGATTGCAATCCAAGGAATCGGGATTTCGTTATCCGACTCCAAAATTAGAACTCCATAAGTTGGTTGAGTGGGGAGAGAAACGCTTACTACAGTTGCTTTTATTAGCTCTTGGATGGTGGGAGTGTAAATTTTTTCGAATACGGAATAATTGGTTTGTGCATAAACGCCGGATGAAAAAATGAGCAGGAAAATGAGAGCTGATAAAAATTTTAGAAATTTCATAGTGATTTATTTATTAGGATGAGTGATACGTTTTTGGAAAAATGCTGTTGATACAAGTAAAATTCCGATGGCGACAAAGGTGATGATTTTGCCGGCTAGTGACATTGTCCAGACTTCTACGAATAGGAGTCTGATTACTACTGAGGCCAGTAAGATTCCGCCTACAAGTGTTTGTGGTTTATTTTGTGTGTAGGTTCCTGAGAAAAGTATGGCAACTCCTATAACTGAATAAATTACCAAGGCGACACCTCTTGCTATATTTGTGGATGCAAAAAGGTTGTGGCAAGAAAGCCAGATAAGTGCGATGGAGAAAATTGCGGCAGCTATGCCATGAATAGTTGCAAGTGGCATTTTTTGATCGGTGGTTTCTTTTTGTTTCAATATATAAGTGGTTGCTGATAGAGAGAGGATTACAATGAGGACAGCAAAAAAGCTTTCGTTTAACAGTGGGCCTTGAGTCCATCCTCCATTCATAATTAGAGGGAAAGCCATTGCTACCGGGATTAACTGGATAAGTGAGACTGCTTGAGCTGATTTTGAATCTTTTAATACGTAAGCCGCTAAAGCTACAATCATTAGCGCTTCGATGGCAAAGGCGATAATCAGGGTTTCGCCTTCCAATTCAAATGCTGTTGCTGCTCCTAAAAAGAGGATTGCCAGAGCTGCGTGGATGTAGAGTGCTGATTTTAGGCCTTTGAATTTTACTAGAAGGTAACTAACTCCTACCAAAACAATAATCAGGCCACTAAGGATTAGACTTGCTGATTCTCGTGGCACGAATTCGTAAATCCAAAAAAGCAGGAGCAGACCGTTGATTGCTGTTGTGAGTAAATCGGTTTTAGTTGCTGCGTGAGTCCTGATGATGGCTGCGATATTGGAGATAAAGAAGGTGCTAAAAAACAGGGTCATGAAAAGCCAAACTATATTGAGGCCCATAATATTTTCGATACTTGAGAAGGACATGACGCTGTATATGCCTGTCATTATGAGGGCTAGGAAAATCATGTCTCGCCAACCGCGGAGGGCTGCGACTAAAATGGTGCCTAAATTTAGCACAAAAATGTAGGAGAGGATTAGTAGGTATTGGGGATCGGGCGATTTAATCAGAATTGGCACGGCTGCGCCACCTATGAGTGCCAGGATTGCGATGCTTTTTGCGTTATGAAGGACGGCGATGGTTGCCATCCCCACTACGACGACGGACATCATGGCGAGTGCGCTGATGGGGGTGAAGAAGTCGTATGCAACTCTCGCGGCGAAAATTGTTAAAAGAACCATTATTCCGCCGAGAACTACAAGTACTTGGCCCGGATTTCGCTTTTTTGGGATTATG
>JAHJTR010000005.1 GCA_018829865.1 Patescibacteria group bacterium
GGCAGAGCTCCTGAAAAACGTGGAAACGGCCTAAAGCTCGTTCGTGAAGTTATTTTGGCAAATCCAATAGATTTGTTTTTTACAAGCGGAGATGCCGAAGTGCGTATGGCCGGCGCCAATAAAGTATTTCGCGTTACTCGCGGCCAACACACTGCGCGAGGATGTTTAGCAAAAATAAAGTTTTAAAAAAAAATAAAAATAAAAATTATGCCAAAAATAATAGATGCAGATGAACTTACCATCGAAGCATTATTAAACAATCCAAAAAATGTATATGTGGTGCCGAACCACCAAAGGCAGTTTGAATGGACTAAGGAGCAATGGGGTGATTTATGGAATGATATTAATTTAGGAAAAATTGAAGATAGTCATTTTCTTGGATCAATCGTTGTAATCCCATCAGACCGCCCGAAAGTTGGCATAAACTATTTTGAAGTTAACGATGGTCAACAAAGGTTGACTACGGTTTTAATATTATTATCGGCGATTAGAGATTTTTCAAAACAGCTGGGTGGCGGAGATCTTGCGAAATTTATTTCAGATAATTATTTGTTCTCTAACTATTTTGATGAAGGGTCAAGGAAGGAAATATTAAAAATGAAATTAGGGAAACTAGATAATGAAGAATTTGAGAAGGTTCTTTCTGGTAGATTACAAAATAACCACACTCCTAATAGCCATAGAATTTTTGAATGTTATGACTATTTTATTTCTGCGATGAGCGATTATACTGCCCAAGAATTAGAAGAATTAAAAAATAGAGTTGTAGAAAAGATAATTATTGTGCATATAAATGTTGCGGATAAATTGAATGCATTTAGACTTTTTGAAACATTAAACGATAGGGGGTTGGCTCTTTCTGCTGTTGACCTGATAAAGAACCATTTGCTTATGAAAGCCTCTTCAAATGGCAATGACGAGGTCGTAGATTCTATTGTTGAGGAATGGATAGAAATGTATGAAAAAATTAGAGATTATGATCCTGTAACTTTCTTCTATCGTTTCATGTTATCTGAGTATCCTGGCAAAATATCTGCAAGGCAACTCTACGAGGAAGTTACCCAGAAAGCAAGAAATTGGGGATCTGATGAGATAGTCAGTTTTACAAAAAAGCTTAATGAGGCCGCTACCGTATACACAGAATTAATTAATGGGAGAATCGGAAATTTAAGAGTTGACCGAAGGCTTCAGGACATAAGGTTATTTGAAGCTGGTCCAAGTTATACTTTGTTATTAAAGATTACTCCACTTTTGAAAAATGGAATACTAAGTGAAGATCAGTATCTTAAAGTTGTTGATTTTATTGAGTCATTTCATATCAGGTGGGGAATATGCGGACAATCCACTTCAAGATTAAACGATATATATAATCAAATGTGCACAAGACTAAAATTCGACGATCCTAATGAGATATTGAGCTATATCGAAAACAGTTATTTATCTTGGGCAGTACCAATTAATGATTCGGCCTTTAGCACATCATTTAAGGAAAAATTTGCGCAATTTTCAGCTTCCCGTACTAAATACATCATCTGGAAATTAGGTAAGCCAGCAGGAGAAGTGTCGTTGAATTTTGACGAAGTACATACAGAACACATATTACCACAAACGCTAAATAGCGGATGGATTTTGGAACTAGAGAAATCGACCGAGATGAGCAAAGAAGAAATTAAAAACACACACGACTTATTGATTAATAAAATTGGAAATTTTGCCCTTATAAAAGGGGAGTGGAATATAAGCATGTCTAACCGGGTGTTTAGCGAAAAGAAAGAAAGCTATGTAAGGTCTGAAATTCAACTAACCAAAGAATTAGCAGCCAAGCGTGAGTGGACATTTAACGATATTATAGAAAGAACAGATGCACTTGCAGATATTGCTATTCAGATATGGAAATTTGACAAGCCGATTCCGGAAGTAAATGTTGGGGTTAAAACATTAACTATGAAATATTCTGTTTCAGATAGCATTGAGTTGTTTTGCAAGGCGCAAAATGTATTAGCAACTGCTCATATAATAAATCAGAGTACGGTACGAGTACATAAAGGATCATCTGCACGCAAAGAAACGGTCCCTAGTTTTGAGCATTATAATTATTATAAACTTCGTGAGGACCTTATTAGGAGGGGGATATTAATTCCGGAAGGTGACTATTTGGTTTTCACGCAGGATTATGATTTTGATAGTTTAAGTGCTGCGGCTGCAGTAGTGCTAGGAATGACGTCTAACGGAAAAAATGATTGGAAAGACGAGGCTGGTGTTTCTGTTGATAAAATAATGGAGGGAGACAATGGCGGGATACAGAACACCAATAAAGAGCCGGAAGGAGAGCCAACTGGCGGAGAGAGAATATATGATAAGGAATATTATGTTTCTCATAACTATGACAAGGATGTCGCTGGCCGGTTTTTTAATGTTGTTAATAGGATAGAAGTAATAATTAAAAAAAATAATTGGAATCTGCAAACCAAGTTTAATAAAAATTATGTTGCGTTTAAATTAGGCAAAAGGCAGGTTTTTATTGTTTGGTGGAACGGGAAGAAGTCATTTGGTATGTCCTTTAAGATGGATTCAGACAAAGCGTCGGAATTTTCAAAAATATATACTGGCAAGTCTGAGTGGGATGAACATTGGGGAGGGGAACGAATTGCAGACGCCAAGGGAATGAATGCATCAGATTTGGAAAATCTTTTAAAATGGGTTTACGATTTATCCTTAGAAAAACACAAATAATTTATCTCTGCAAAAATGTAAAGTTATGTTAACTAAAACAGATTACAAAAATTATTTGGAATGTCCGATGTGGTTGTGGCTGGCAAAGTACAGACCGGAATTGCTTCCGGAAATCACGCTAGATCTGCAAAGGCGTTTTGATACCGGTAATCAGGTGGACGCCTTAGCCAAGGAATTATTCCCTGGAGGAATCGAAATAGAGGGATATAACAAGGAAGGATGGGAAAATACGCAAAAGGCGATTAAAAGCGGAGCTACAATTTTGTTTCAGCCTACGGTTATTGCTGGGGAGTTAAGTTGCAGGGCGGATATTTTAACCAAGAATAAAGACGGTTCTTGGGATATAAACGAAGTCAAAATGGCCACTTCTGCTAAGAGTGAATATGTGTATGATGTTGGATTTCAGAAAATATGTTTTGAACGAGCAGGAATAAGAATTCATAAGACGAATATTATTCATGTTGATAATACTTATGTGCGTCATGGAGAAATTGAACCAAGGAAACTACTCGCCTTAGAAGATATAACCCGTGAGGCGGATAAATATCTTCCAGAAACCGAGGAAGGAATAAAGGAAGCTTTGAGGGTTATCAGAATAAAAGATGAACCGAGTTTAGAATTGATAAATGGTTGCAGTAATCCGAAAAATTGTGAATATTTAGAATGTTACTGCAAAGGAATCAAAGGCGTTCAATCTGTTGCCAAAAATATTCAGCCAAAGCATCTTTTGGCGTTGCTTAATAGAAATTTGGTAAATTATAAAAAGATACCGGAGGAGGTTTTGGAATCGATTGGATATAAACCGGAAGAGAGCTATACAAAAATCGATGCACCGGCCATTAAGAAAGAGTTTGAAAAATTAATATATCCCCTTCACTTCTTTGACTACGAGACATTTGGCTCGGCAATTCCTCCGTTTGACGGCACAAGGCCTTACCAGCAAATACCATTTCAATATTCATTGCATGTAAAAGATGACCCTATTTCGCCCATAAGACACTATGAATTTTTGGCCCGTAGATTTGAAGATCCTGTGCCAGAGCTTCTAACTCAGCTTGAAAGAGAGATCGGCCCGAAGGGTAGTGTTATTGTGTGGCATGCTACATTTGAATCTGGACGCAATAAAGAAATGGCGGACATGGAGCCGGACTTCACTGATTTTTTAGGAGACGTTAACGATAGAATTTTTGATTTACTGCTAATTTTCAAACACAAAAACCAGATGTATATTAAAAGCGAATTTAATAAACTGGCATCGCTCAAAATAGTTCTTCCCGTGCTGTGCCCGGAACTTTCTTATGAGAATCTTGCCATACAGGGCGGAGGAGACGCTTCATCTAGTTGGCCGGTTCTAACAGACGAAAAAACTCCAGTAAAAGAAAAAGAGCAGTTGGCTAAAAATATGTTAGCTTATTGTAAACGAGACACGGAGGCGATGGTGGGAATTATGGATAAAGTTTTAAAGGATATAAAATAAATTTATGGCGGATGAAGAAACAATACGAATAATGGAAGAGTATAATCTGGATAAAAAAGAGATTGTGTTAGCTGACAGGGGCTTGGGAATTTTGGAAACCTTGCGTCAGGTTCTACCGGAACTTGCGAGCCATACAGAGGCCGTAGAAGTTGCATTTACGCAATTTGTTTCAGGCAGAGCTCCTGAA
>JAHJTR010000040.1 GCA_018829865.1 Patescibacteria group bacterium
CAAAAAGCACACAAGATGCCATGGGAGAAATAAATCGCGATATGAAGGAGTCGCTAACCGAAAAAAAGGCAGCCAAACTGGGTATGTCATATGTTAATGTTGGCAAGCAGCCGATTAACGTGGACGTCCTTGGTTTAATTGATGCTGAAACGGCAAAAAAAGCTCAGATAGTCCCCTTTTACAAGCTCGGCAAAAAAATTCGTGTTGCACTTGCCCACCCAACGTCAAAAGAAGCACATGCCGCAATTGATGTACTGAAAGAACAGGGTTATCAGTTGAATTTCAATCTGGCTACCGAAGAAAGTATTAATGAGGCATTACAAAATTATGACAAGGGCCTTTACAAAGAGGAAAAAGAAAAAAAATTAGTCACCGGCGATGTTAAATCCTATGCTGAAGAAATCAAGGATTTATCGGCGGTAGGCAAGCAAATGGAAGAAATGCGATCTGAAGACGCACTCGATTTATTGAACGTCTCGGCAATTAAAACAAAAGCTTCAGACATTCATATCCAACCGGAAAAAGAAAACGTCCAAATAAGATTTAGAATAGACGGTCTTTTATATAAAGTGATGACTATCTCAAAAAGTGTTTTCGAGCAGCTCTCCAATCAAATAAAATATCAAGCCAAGCTCAAATTAAATATCACCAACGTCCCTCAGGATGGGCGCTACTTTTTTAATATCGACGAATCACAAATTGACGTTCGTGTCTCCGCCCTCCCCACAGAGTTTGGCGAGACTTTCGTTTGCAGATTATTGGATAGCCGCAAAGGTTTGGTGCCACTTAAAGATTTAGGATTCACAGATTTAAACTGGAGTCATCTGGAGGAAGCGATCAAATCCACGGAAGGCTTGATACTTCTAACAGGCCCAACCGGCTCAGGAAAGACAACGACTCTCTATTCCATGCTCAAAGAGTTCAACAAACCCGAGGTAAAAATCATCACCCTTGAAGACCCGATTGAGTATCACATTGAAAACATTTCCCAAAGTCACATCAACGAAAAACGCGGCTACACTTTCGCAAGTGGTCTTCGAGCAATTTTGAGGCAAGATCCTGACGTGGTGATGGTCGGTGAAATCCGTGACATCGACACCGCCGAAGCAGCAGCCCAGGCAGCTCTTACCGGTCACGTCGTTTTGAGCACCCTGCACACAAACAGCGCCATCGAAAGTATCCCAAGGTTAATTAATATGGGATTAGAGCCATTTATTGTCGCACCGGCATGCCATTTAATTATCGGCCAACGTTTAGTAAGAAAAATTTGTGAAGATTGTAGGAGTGAAAAAGCGCTAGCCGAAACAGAAAAAGAATATCTGGAAAAATCCTTAAGCAATATCAAAGAGGCAGATAAAGAATCAACATTAAGCATTCCCGAAAAAGCGCAATATGGTAAAGGTTGCGAAAAATGCAGCAAAACAGGCTACAGCGGACGAACAAGCATAGTCGAAATCCTAAAAGTCGACAGCGACATAAAAGCAAAAATCCTAGCAAGCGCCAGCTCAAAAGAAATCTTCGAACTGGCCCGCACAAAAGGCATGCTCACAATGCAAGAGGACGGAATCAAAAAAATCCTCCTCGGCATGACCACAATTTCAGAGGTGCAGCGAGTAACGATGATTAGGGAGGAATAACAAGGAAACTTATTTCAAAACCTTGTAGCGGGATTGCATTCTGTTACTTTTTTAAGCGAATTAAAGTTGGAGCGAATTAAAGCAGGAGCAGGGCTGTAGCCCTGCTCCAACAAAAGGGCAGATGGAGCAGAGTTGTACTCTGCTCCAAAACGTTACGGAGCGGAGTGCAACTCCGCTCCAACATCACGGGAGGAGTAATCATCGTGATCAATTTTAAAACAATGTAGCCGGATTGAATCCTGCTCCTTTTAAACAAAGGTGAAGTTGGAGCATGGCTTAAAGTTGGAGCATGGCTACAGCCATGCTCCATTTAAACCCAAGGAGCCCGATACAATCGCGCTCCAACTGCCAACGCGGCGATACGCGTTTTTCAGCGCACCCTAACATAAGAAAGCTGACCAATATTCTCAGCCAGCCCTTTAATCTCCAAATTACTAAGTACAATAAGTAAATTCTTCAGAGACAAACCCGTCTCCTCTTGAATCAGATGCAAGTGCTTCGGATTAGACCTCAGTTTTTTCAAAGTGAGCTCCTCATTTTTATCCAAATTAAGTTTTTTATGTCCCCTCTCATCACGCGATTTTTTAACAACCGAAATATTAAGTTCCTCCAAAATCGCATAAGGAGTAAAAACCGGCTTGGCCACATGCGATGCAATAAGCCTATTTGAACCGATACTATTCTCTTCAAAAATAGCATTTGGCACGGTATAAATGTTTCGATTCTGTTCAAACCCCAACCTAGCCGTTATCAGCCCGCCGGATCTTTTGCCCGCCTCAGCCACCAAAACTCCTCTGCTAAGCCCACTTATTATTCTATTTCGAATGGCAAAATTAAATTTCTTAATCGATTTGCCGGGCGGCGATTCAGAAATAATGAGTCCTCCCTTATCAATAATATTTGCCGCAAGCTCCGTATGGAATCGAGGGAAAATATTCATAATATCGCTCCCCAAAACCGCAATGGTCGGCACACCACTAATCAGCGCCTGCCTATGAGCAATAGCATCAATCCCTTGAGCCAGCCCACTCACCAAAATCATCCCATTTTGCGCCAAACAGGACGAAAAAATCTCAGCGACAGCTATGCCATACCTGCTGGGTCTACGCGGGCCTACAACGGCAAAAAAACGCTCAAACTGACCGAGTAAAGTTTTGTCCCCTCTGGCATAAAACCCCACGGGAGCCAAATAAATATTCCTCAGAATTTCGGGGTACAGGGGGTCATCAATCGTAATCAGCTCAGCCCCTTGATTCTCAAGATTCATCAAATCAATTTCCGCATCAAAGTCAGCAATATGCTGTTTCAAAAACTCAAATTTCAATTCATCCAACCCCGCCTGCAAAAACTCACCAAGTTTCCCCCTGGTCGCCTCATCAAAACTCCCAAAGTACTTTTTAATCCGCCAAAGATCAGCAAGCCCCAGCCGAGCGCACGTCAAGAATAAATGCGTTTTAACCATAAAAAAAGTGCCTTATGAAGTATTCATAAGGCACTCTACCAAATCCAAATTAAGTTTTTATTAACAAAACCTAAATTTTCTTCCGTCTATGATAAGCAATCATCCCAGCCACAGTCCCAAGCAAAGTAATCCCGATCCCCGCCCCGGTCTCCGGCAGAGTAATCGTAGTCAGCACACCATCACTCTCATTCCCCGCAGCATCTTTAGCAGTCAGCTTAAATGTATATTTAACCCCAGCCGTAAGATTTTTCAGAGTGTAGCTTGTAACAGCCGGCCCCAAATTATCAACCTTAACGAACTCATTAGTGTTAGTACTCTTATACAAAATCTGATCAACAAGATCTTTCGCGGTGTTAGCACTGGCAGTCCAGCTAAGTTTAACCGAATTCCCAAGCACCATTTTAGCAATAAAATCAGTCACATCCTCAGGCGGAAGCAAATCCGCAATTTCAGCAGTTTTGCTTGTGTATACGGCTATATTCCCATTAAGCAAAACGTTAATTTTATTCTGAGCCAAATCTTCAACATTCACAATCGTAATCACATATTCAGTATTGGCAGCCTGTAAATCGGTTTCAAGTTCAATAGTATTTACTTTCCCATCTTTAACTTCAGCACTTTTCACCGCAATCTCTTCAAGTTCATTCCCTTTTGCATTGATTTTAAAGCTATCTTGCACTTTTTCACCCGTCAAAACAATTTCCTCAGTAAACACAATTTCAATTTTAGTATTACTCAAAACATTAACTTCTTTCACAGCAGGCGCGATAGTGTCTGCGGTGTCAGGTGTAGGTGTAGGAGAATTATCAACCACAGCCTCTTTAGTAACGGCACTTCCCTCAAAAGAAGCGGTATCGGAAGTTCCACTAACAATAGGATTACTATCTTTATCCATCAAATCGCTATGAACGGTAAGAAAGTATTCAGCCCCGGCGGTTTGTTTCTCAGTAGTAATAATAACGGCTTTCCCATCAGTCTCAGAGATCTTAGCCCCTAAAACCTCAAGTTTAGCATCGGTCGAATTCTCTTTAACCGAAAACGTTTTCTCAGGTGCTTCTGCAGGCAGAGTAATCTCCTTAGAGAACATAATCTTAACCTCGGTATTATTGATAACCTCAGCAGCAGTAACTTTAGGTGACACAGCCGAATCATCAGCAGGATCAGCAGTTGCCGCTTTAGGCATTGCAGAAATCTCATTACTGTAATTTTCACTATGTTCCCCGGCAGCATCAAAAGCAATTACCGTGTAATAGTATCTAGTATCATTCTCAAGCCCGGTAACTTCGTATTCAGTCACATTCCCAACATCGTATCGTTTATCATATCGATCGCTGGCGGTTTGAACAGATTTAGTCCCCTGAAACACCATGTATTTGGTAATTTCAGAATTCTCGCTGGTGGCGGCATCCCATTTAATAGTAATCTTTTTATCGCCTGCCTCAGCAGTTAAGCCTTCAACATCAGAAGGCAATATTCCGGCAGCCAAAGCATTTGCTGTAAAAGCAATTGTCAGCGCTGTCGCAATAATCGTTTTAAAAATGTTTTTTGTGAGATTCATATTGTTTTATTATTTATATATAAAGTTTAATTACTTTGTGTCTGCCCTTTTTAAGGGTTAAAAGTTGCTGTCCTTTTGTTAAGGTATGGTATTATAGTAAATCTCTACATTTTAGCAAATTTTTCCCGCTTCGTCTAGCCCCCTCTGGGTTTTTCCCCTAAAATCTGATATGTTTTACCTACCATTTTAAAACCGATCAAATGCACAAAAAAAGGCTGTACAAAGCGACTATCCTAATTTTCTCCATTCTAATTGTTGCCGGATTATTCCTGAATTCTTTCGTAGGCAGTTTAAGGGTTTTTCTCCCCCACATTTTCCAAGTTACGGGTTTTTTAGGTCAGCAAAAAAATTATCTAATCATTTTCCAAAACAACACCGAGCTGCGTCCGACAGGTGGTTTCATTTCAGCATTCGGTATTTTACGATTCAAAAATGGAATTCCAAGTTTAGAAATGAGAGATGTTTATGGAGAGATTGCAGACCACGAATTCATCGAACCACCCTACCCCCAAAAGCAGCTTCTAACCAGCAGATGGTATGGCGGTTACACATTCAGAGACGCGAATTGGAACCCGAAGTTTAGTGAAAGCGCCGAAGATTTAATCTCCTTTTATAATAAAACCAACGACGAAGAGATACAAGGAGTTATAGCCGTAAACTACGCATTTTTAGAGGATTTGATCCGCAGTATCGACGGCATTTCAATCAACGGAGACCAAGTTACAGCCGACACTTTATTCGAGACGCTGGAGCACAATGTTTCGAATATCGACCTGCATAATGAAGAGGCGTTAAAGAACCGAAAGAGCGTGCTTGGGATAGTAAAAAAAGAGCTGGCAATCAGAGCCATGAACCCTTTTTACATGAGAAAAATCAGCGACACGATTCATGATTCTTTGAATAAAAAGGATATAATATTTTATTTCAAGAAAAAATCCTTGAGTGAATTTGTAGGAAAAAACAACTGGGACGGCAATTTTGAATACAAAGGAGGAGATTTTCTCTACATAAATGAAGCAAATTTAGGAGGCGCAAAATCAAATCGTTATATAACAAAAGACATTTCTTACTTTTGGCAACAGAAAGATGATAATATAGAGGCAAAACTCACTCTCGACTACCAACATCACGGAATTTTCAACGCCCCCCTAAGCACCGACTATTCAGGCTACACCAGAGTTTATTTGCCAAAAGAGGCAGAAGTCACAGATTTCAAAGCCGGCAATGATCCTGCAGAATACAAAATTTATGAGGAGTCAGGATACAAAGTAGTAGGATTCATCTTAATGCTCAAACACGGCGAAGCGCAGCAAATCGAAATAAAATACAATTTACCTAAAAACCTAATTAAGGACGGAAACTACAATCTACAAGTAATCAAACAACCGGGAGACAAAGACACAACAATAAAAATCGCCGGCAGCTTAACGCAGGGGCACACCATCAAAAGCAAAGACTTCGTAGGCCACGAGCAACTAGCCCTATATTCAGCCAATCTAGAATCAGACCTAAACTTAAGCCTACAAACCATATCCGACAAAACCCCCCCAAGAGTAGTCCACCAAGCAATCAAAGACCTAAACACAATAGAAATCCACTTCAACGAACCGGTAAACCTAAGCGCCGCAAACGGCTTCAATTACCAAGTCACCGACCTAAACGCAGCCAACGACAACACAGACACGGTAATAATAACCAACATCTCCCACGGCGGCCGATTTGTGGAGTTAAAGGTTGAGGGAATGACAGAGCAGGATGAAGAGCAGTATATGGTGACAATTGATAAGGTTGGGGATATGAATGGGAATGCGGCAAGTCCCCTGCCAAAGACTGTGACGTTGGTTCAAAGGCTTGGGGAGGAATAACAGAAACTAATTAGCCCTAATTACTCACACAATCAATGCCAATCACACCACTACATTTCGGCATTAACGGAACAGTAGCCGCAATTTCACCATCCAGGATCGATATCG